>CAYPBX010000007.1:0-15862 GCA_964409075.1 uncultured Candidatus Obscuribacterales bacterium | reverse complement strand
CCGCGCCGGGCTGACCGTTATCGGCCTGGTTGCCGGGGTCAGCGGCGAGCGGATCGACCGGTTTGACTGCTGCCGGATCGGGGTCTGGCTGCCGCGAGCAGCCGGATGCCAGAAGGGCGACGGAGACGATGAGCAGGCACAAGCATGCGATTGTTCTTTCCAGTTTCATAGTGTGTCCTCCTTTCATCTTCCATCTGGGTTACTTGCCAGCCGGACGGAAGGTGTCGAGTTCGGTCTCGATGACCTTCACGCGGAAGACAACACGCCTGTTCTGGTTCCACTCCTCCTCGGTAGTCGGAGTCGGGAACTTGTTGGCCTTGGCGCCCATGCCGACCGCCAAGAACTGAGACTCGTCCACCGTCAGGCCCTTGGCCTTGCAGAAATCGAGATATGCCTGACGCACTGCCACGGATCGTTGGTACGAGAGGTTGCGAGCGGCGCGCTCCAGGGTCTCGATGAGGGTCGCGGGCTTGCCCTGAGTCTTGGCCTGGTTGATGGCGTCGTTGTTGTTGTGCCCCTCGATGGTCACGAGCGTGCCGCCGAAGGTTTGCGATAGCTGCAGGGCCTTCTCGAAGGCATCCTTGTACTGGGCAGCCGTGAAGGTGGCTTGCCTGGGAGCGAAGTAGATCTCGAAGACATACAGCGATCCCTGCTCGTCCCACTTATCGAGTTCCGTGGCGATGAGCTTCTCCACCTGCTGCTGGGCGCGGGTGGTGTCGATGCTGGGCCTGGGCACGGCGGTGAGGTCGACATTCGTCAAACCCTTGGCCAGCGCCGCATAGTCCAGGTTGCCGTGCGAAAGCTTGGCCTTGCCCTTCATGAGGCCGACCTGAGCGAAGCTCGCCTGGATCTCCTCGGTGAGAACGGTGAAGTTTCGGATCGTGTTCTGTCCCGTGAAGAACTGAACGTTGCCCTGGAAGCCAACCCACTCGCAGTCGGCAAGCGAGCCTTCGACATCCGCAGTCGCCTGCGGTGAGCCGAAGAGCAGATCCGCCGAGCGAGAAAGGAGCTGACTGTACTTGGTCTGATTGCTCGCCTTGTCCTTCACGAGCTTGTCGAAACTTTCCTGCCCGAGCATGAGAGCATGGGTGAACTTCTCGACCGTGGCGCGATTGGCGTCGTACCAGTCCTTGCGGACGGCGTAGACGTCCGCGATGATGCGGTTGGCTGAGCGGGAGCTGAAGAGGATCTTCGCGCCCTTGACGCCCTCGGCGCCCCCGGAGGTCAGTGCAGCCGCGTCTGGGCTGATGACGTAGCAGAAGTCGATCTTGGAGTCGTTGAAGAAAGCCGTGCGCGGGTCAACGATCTTGCCTTTGGCGTCGTAGGTCGGAATGGTCAGCTCTTTCACCCACTTGATGGTGACATCCTTCGGGGTCAATCCTGCGCGGGACAGGATGGTGGTGTGAAAGTCCATGTGTGGACCGTAGAGCTGAAGCACGCCGGTCTTGCCCTTGAGGTCGGTCAGGTTGTTGATGCCTGAGCGCACCACCAGGCAGTCGCCGCCGTTTGACCAGGTGAGCTGGTAAATGACGACCAGCTCGGTGCCGGCCTTCTCGAAGGTCTCGGCGGCCGAGTTGATCATTCCCATGGTGCCGCGCAGGAATGGAGTCTCACCATTGATGACACCTTCCACCTGCTTGGCGAAGTCGTTCTCGCAGAAGAGCTCGACCGTGAGCCCCTCCTGCTTGAAGATGCCGCTCTGGTCCGTGTGGACCGTGGAAACATCACCGGGCCAGGTGATGGTCGGCACGCGCAGGGCGCCTGCCTTCACCGGCTTGAGCGTGTGGCTGCTCACCTTGTCGGTGAGCGGCTGGGGCTTGATCTCCTGCAGCTCCCCGGCGGCGAAGACAGTCGAGACCGCCAGGCCTATCATCACGGCGAAAACCGCCGCAAGGCGTGAGAGAGAATTGTTTTGCATTATTGCTTTTCCTTGTGGGAAACATGGTTTGCTTGCCCGAGCAACCTCTGCTCGAGCACGAAAACTTTCGCGACCGGCACAGCACCCGTGGATAATTTGCGGGCTAAGTCTTCTTCAGGGATGAGGGATCAGAATCCACCTAGCCAGGCATCGGTATCCTTTGCCTGGCAGAGACCTCAAACCCCGGATTTCTACTCTGTCGGTCGGCTGGAAAAACGGTACCGAACAAGCTTCCACTGACAGCGTTACATTGCCCTACTGGAGGGGCAGGCAGCTGTCTGTCGGATTGCTTGTGCCAGTACACAAAAGGCGATGTTGTGATGAAGTATGGCTGAGGCTAGCGGATTTAGTGCTAGGCTCAAGCCGGTTCTTCAGTCTGAATCACTCCCAGGCAAACCACCTGTGTAGCTTGTCTCTTAAGCTAGTGTTGTCTGTCGCGAAAAGCTGTCGGGGTGATTCCTGCCGTAATTCCGGAATTAAAAAGAGAAACGTTGCCAGTGTAATTTATGAGATCCTCAAACATCTCCTCTTCATGAAGCTTCAAAAATTTGTGTGCTGCGGTTACTGCACCCAGCCTATCGCCTATCCTCTTTACAACAACTGCATTTCCGGCAACGTCAACTGACCTCAGCTCCCTGGTGCTGTTATTGCAATTTTTCTCATCTTGACAAATTGCCCTAGCCTAGTTAGCATAACCCGTTTCTGTTAGGGTCAGTTTCTGCTAGTCTGCGACGTCGGTAATTTGGCTAAACAAGTCTGGTGGACACCAGCGGAGCAGCGAGGTAGTTGACGCCTGGTTAGTGCTCGTTGTGAAAGCAGGGTCCTGGACGTGCCCAGGCATCTCTGATAGTATATGTAATACATAAGGTAATACGCATGGCTTCATCTTTTCGCCTAGACCCCAAACTCGAGTGGAAACTCAACAAAGCCGTCGAGCAGACGGGAAGCTCTCGTTCGGAAATTATCCGAGCAGCGCTCGAGAGATATTGCCAGGAGATTCTTGTCAGCGATGAGACGACGCCTTATGAACGTCTCATCGCTGCTGGCTTTAAGTCTCTCGATCTTGAAATCGATCGTTCTTTGTCTCAAGAGAAACACCTAAGGAGAGCAAAACTGCGTGAAAGAGCGGTCCGCGATAATAGTTGACGCTGGTCCGCTCATTGCGCTGGTAAATATCAATGATCATAATCACGGCCGGTGCAAAAAGGTCTGGCAATCTTTTCAATCCTCTTCCAAGTTGCTTATGCCTGTCTCCGCTCTTGCCGAAGCGTTGGCTGTTCTGCCAGAGGGACGGCATGTGCTAAGTGTCGTTCAAGAAATTCTGTCTAAATTTCAAATACAGCTTGATTGTATCCAGCAGCATGAGCTTGTTCGCGCCTTTGATTTAATGATTAAGTACGCCGACTTACCCATGGACTTTGCCGATTCTGAAATCGTGGTTATTTCCGAACGGCTCAAGATCCGAACAATTTTTACGATGGACAGCGACTTTTCCATCTATCGACCAAAGCACATCAGGCGTTATGACATTTTGCAATGATGATTAAGGCAGTTAGCCTAGATAAGTGTTTAGAGGAAAGAACAGGTGAGTCTCCCAATTGGCCGAGGTTAAATCATAGCTAGCCTGGCTCATATTAATTCCATACTGCTAAGAAAAACTGGTGTTCGATTGCATCTTACAATCCCAACTCACGAAATTGGTTTGAACAACTATATGCCTAAGTAAAATAACGCAACAACGTAAGGATGCTGAGGACTGGGGTTAGTGCATAGCTATTCGGCGGTGTCCGCTTGCCAGGCGCGCCGGAACTTCCCCGGAGTATTACACCCAGTTTTACGACCAGGGGTGGTCATGCAAATCGCCAACTCAAGCTTCCCCGCTGCCGATTACCGGGTGATCGGACGCCAGCGCGTGGCTTGCCCGAACTTCTCTCCAAAAATGGTTATTTCACAAAGACGGGGATGAGAACAGACCGAACCCTTTTACCCTGACTGTACCAGGTGATGGTAAGCTCGCCGATGCCGCTTCTTTGCGACTGGTAGACGCACAAGGATATCCATGGTGGAGCTAAGCTCACGAGCCTCCCCGTTTCTTTTACCAAGAGGTCTCCTGGCAGTTTGTCAGTGCTGCGGAAGGAGACATCAATGATGTCCTTGCTGATGAAACTTACCCGTTGACCGTTAATGAGATCAACTGCTTGCGGTGGCGGGGCGTTTGAAAGATTGAAGCCGATGGTCATAGGATGGACAATCACTTGGATCTTGGCTACAGCCTTTCCGGAAGGATCGAGCACGTCAAGCTGAGCCTCTCCAGCGCGTTGTGTTTCGAATCGGCGCCATTGTATGTTGTCTTGATCAAGACGTTTGACTGGGATGTCAGCGGTGAGCACATCACCAGTTTTGCCATCGACGGTCTTTGCGAATGGACCCGACATTGAAGGGGAATACAACCCCGGGTCGCCAGGGTGTCGTGCAAAGAAGATGAGCGAGTCACCCTTGACCAGGTCGATCGACTTTGGGAACGGACTCTTAAATTCGATCTCTACGTTTGTTGAGGCGACACAGTTGTCGGCTAATAAGGACAACAATATGGACAGAAGACCACAGAATGTAACTTTACTCATGGGGAGCTCTTCTTCAGTTCTATGCTGTGTTCAAGCAGCACGACGACAAGAACAGCTTGGTGCTTTGGACGTTTTACAGACTTCACATTTGGCTTTAGTGAAGTACTTAACGCTCTTCATCGATCACTACATATCTTGGGTTTGGGAGATAGCGCCTTTGCATTTCCTCCGCATTGGAAAATGCCTCGGCCGCGTGCGCCTCAGCAAGCCTGTACATCAGGCTGCGATCTCCGTCCGTTAACTCCGGTTGCTTACTGTCAAGAAGATATTTTTTGGCGCTTTCAAGGTACCTCCGTGCATCATCTAGAGGCATGAAAGCGCCAAGAAATTTTGCACGGGCTTCAGCTGCGCCGATGCTGAGAGAGGCTCGATTGATTCGCTCCTGAGCATCTTGTTCGCTTACCGAAGGCACTTCAGGAGTCTTCGAATCCCCCTTTGGGCAAGCGCTTTCCACCACATAGAATATGTGGACCAGATACGCTTTTGTGTGGTTTTCTTTCATGTTTTGTCCATCTCTTATCTGTTAAGCTGCTCGATAATACGACTTAGAGCTAATAGAGTGATGAGCAACCGCTGCAGCGTCTTGGCGGTAGTAAGATGCTGCAAGAAATAGGAGCAGACCGAGATGCCGACCTCGGTCTGCTCCCCTTGCCGGTTGGGGATTAGATCGACTTTCCGCTGACCACTCAGTCCACCTTCTCAAATAGGTGCACCAGCGTGTTGCCGTAACCCTGGTAAGTTCCTAGGTACACCAAACCCTCGGGAATTTGTGGACACTGCTGATCCGACCAGGAGGTCGCTGTTCTCTGGACAGTGAAGAAGTGGAACTCTCGCAGGCGGTGAGTCCCTACTGAATTCGGCGGCTCCTGCAGGACGATAAGAATCGGCTGGGTTTGCACGCTGTTGCCCCATACCGCCGTGAAAAGGGAAAGAATCTCGGACTTGTGGGGAATCGCCAGGCTGGCTTTGTAGTATCCGAGCCTTTGAGGCAGAGGCAGAGGATAATGAACGACAAGCCTGCCCGCTGTTACCTGTGGGTCGGGTTCTGTACCGGTCTGGGACTGTACCGGGGTCAGCACAATCTGATTTTCCAGTGCTTGCTCCCCGCAGCCAGGAAGGGTGATGACCAGAGTCAGGACTAGAAGAACAAAGCTGGATGTCACAGTGACACTCGAGATAAACTTCTGAGCGGAAGTCATCGACTTCGCCTTTTTGTGTTTGGGTATTGATGCTAGCTATTGAGCCGTGAGAAAGTTTCAGATAGTGTGCAAGTCAGGGGTACAAGAACAAGCGGCTAATGAGAGCGCTTCAGGAAGGTTACATTTCTCATCTGTCATGCACTGGCTCTCCTGAGATTGGTGCAGTCGAAACTGTCCTCTTTGACGGCTTGCAGCTGCAATAGGCTCGCCTAGGGCGAGTCTGCCAGCTGTCGGCGGTTTTGAGGAAAGGAACTATTGCACCGGCGATCAGCTGTCTTGATCGCTTCTCAAGTCATCGTCAGTGGAGAGAGTCAAAATCCCGCCAATGAGTCCTACTAAGCCGCCAAAAAAGGTCAGAAAGATAGCAATTACCAGCAGCCAGCACCGGCGTAATAGCCGGGTACGTGCAGGTAGCTGGCGCGTCGTGATCGTGATTCCCAGTAGCAGGCATAGTCCGCGAGGAACTGAGACTTGCGTCCTTGCTGGCGATAATAGTTGCTAAGCTTGTCTGTTTCTTGCTTGTAGTCGCTCTTAGTAAATCCGATTTCTTCCATTGCCATGATTCCAACTCCGTGGCCGGGTGAGCAGGCCTATAAGTAAGGTCGCTGCAGCTGCGGTAGCAAGATATTGTACGAACGGAAAGCCAACCGAGAGGCAGTCCTTTAGCAAATCAATCGTATGTCAACGAGACGTGAGCCGGCTGGGCGCGCCGGCCCGTTGGTTGATTGTGAGCGGATCGTCTGGCATGTGAACATGATCGCTCAATCCTGGGTAGCAGTGTTGGTCAGGGTCGGGACAGTCAGAACTTGACGTACATCGGCCGGCGCACCTTCCGGGACAGTTCTATATGCGCTTACCGCCGGGTGCATGTCCGGTCAGGAGCCTGCACAGCAGTCCTTCAAGTTTGGCAGAGGCACAGCTGAAGAACTGATTGATCGGCCCTGGCGGTTCAGGGTCGAATTTGCCTGTCTTCAGCAGCTGCTGGGAGTCGCGCTTGATCTTCTCGGCTTGTTGCAAGAGTGCATCAGCCTCGCTCTGGCAGTGTTGGGCTTCAGCCTGCAATTCTGCTGCCTTTTCCAGTTCGGCTTTTGTGGGCGGGTGGTACGTGCGGTACCAGTCACCGTAGCCGGTATGGTAGTCGGGTCCCCGCTTGTAACCCGCCCAGCGCTTTGCCAGCTCACTGGCCTCGTCAGCGCAGTCCTGCCACTTGCGGGCTTGTGCCAGCAAGTGCTTGATAAGCTGGCGTGTTCCTTGTTTGAATTCGCTTCTGGTGATGCCCATCTTTGCCATGATGGTTCACCTCCCTGAGTTGGATTGAGCAAACCTGTAAATCAGGCTGCCCCAGACGCAAGAAACTGCTGCAATCCAAGAAAGGGAGCGGACCGAGGATTGTCTCTCGGTCCGCTCGTTGAAGGATTCAATTGTCAGCGGCAGCAGCGGGAGATTTGAAGGTGCGCCTCGCCATAGTCCAGCAGCGACTGGACGATGCTGAACTGAGGCACGTGCAGATTGAGCGACTGTCGCACATCCTGGCAGATGTACTCGGCCAGGCGCAGCCAGTTGACGACTCGCGGCTCTTCATCCCTCAGCCTTTTGACCAGACTCTCAGCCGCCTCGATGAGTCCTGCCGCAGCATCCAGCCGGGTAAGGGCGGCCTTGACCTGCTGTTCGATGCCACAGATCATGATTGCAACAGGCCCATGTAACGGGCGTTCTTTGTCCCAGCCTTCCCATCCTTTTGTTGCCAACGTTCGGCGCAGGTTGTCTGCCTGAGCCAAACGCTCGAGAAGTCCGGCTCCAGTCTCCAGCAGGTCAGCTCGCTGATAAGGGATGAGAGAGAGGTTGGTCTTTTCCCCGGATTCCCAGCGAGCAACGGAGCCCTTGCGCAGCTGAGCAGCCTGAGCTTTGAGTAGTTCGACATCGGTGAGCCAGTTGAACTCCGTGAATGATGTCACCGATGGCAGAGAGCCTACTAGCACCATATTAAGTACCAGCCTTTCTGTCTACTAGATTTTGCCGTTCTGCTTTCGTCACTCTGCGATCTCTTCGCTCTGCTCAGCGCCGCAGTGTTCGCACTTTGAAGAGGCTGCGGTAAGCGGATGGGAGCAGTTCCAGCATTGATTCAGACTGAGGCGCAGCTCAGCCCCTGCCAGAACCTTGTCCCGTCTGGGGTTCGGAGCGGGAGAGAGATCGAGATGCCGGCTGTAGGCGCGATCGTACTCAATCGGCGGCAGGCACTGGAAATCGAAGGTGGTGCGAATCGCCCCTCCTTCTTCTGGATCCGCGATCACAACTGTGATCTCGGCCAGAAAAGCAGGCGCAGGCTCGCCTTTGCCGCCAGGAGCGAAGAAGCCCGAGAGGAAGTTGAACCTCCCAGGACGCCGCCTGCTCTTTTGCTGGTTCAAGAGCTCATAAAGCGGAATGACATGGCTGCCGGTCTCCAACACCTGCCGGAACGGCTCTGTGCCTTCGTATCGAACACAGACAAGATAACTTGTATCCAGGCGCAGGTAGAGCTGGAAGGCTTTTCCTTCCGGGATGCGAGCATAGGTTACGGTGTTGTGCATAAAGCTGCGGAATGGGCCCTGCTCTTGGGGGTCACAGAGAACTGCTGTGATCATGCTTTCTCTCCATTTGCGTGTTGAAAGGCAGATTGCCTGGCTGATACGCTGGCCAGGACGAGCAATACAACTGGCTGATGCAGCTATGTACTACCTCGCACGGGAACGCCCACCAGGCTGCCCGCAAACCATTCATCTATAATGCGGCGGTGAGTAGTGAAGGGGATGTTGTCCGGCAGGGTGTCTTTCGTGAACACGCGTGCCTCGAGTGCATCGTCACCAGGTGTGAGTGTTCCGTCAACCGGTGTAGCCAGGTAGAGGATGATGATCTCGTTGACGGCCCGTGGTGGTTTGACGACCTCCAGCAACTGATGGATTTTGACGGTGAGGCCTGTCTCCTCGGCTGTCTCCCGCATCGCTGCCTCCTCAGGCAGCTCGTATCCTTCCATAAAGCCGCACGGCAGACACCAGGAGCCAGGAAAGGGCGGGAATTTTCTTTTGACCAGAACAATCCCACCGTCTACATTGATCAGCGTGGCTGTAACCGGCTTGGGATTGTCCCAGTGAACCCAGGCGCAGGAAGGGCAGGCTGTGCGCTGTCTGCCTGCTACGGACATCGTCTGGAGATGACTCCAACACTGCGGGCAGTACCGTAAAACTCCTGGCTTTGCGGAACGCTGACAGCTCAACCTGCGAAGATAGCAGGCTGCTGCCACCAGAGCTCCTCCGGTCAGAAATCCTATCAGAGTGTTCATGGGCAGGTAACCTCCCGAATCAAGCGCCTGAAGGTTCGTGGGTGGAAGAGCAACCGGATTCTCAGTCTCGGCAGGTGCCGCCGGTGGCAAAGATGCCGATGACAATGAGCAAAAAGATGAGCAGGTAAAGGAAAAGGAAGGAGAGGTCCATTGTAGGTGCGTGTCGAGTGGGCGACTGCCGCACGTGAACAGTGGGGGTAGGCGCAGCTGGCTGTGTGGCTACGCAAGAAAGGACGGGCGGCAGGGGCGGGGCATGGCGCTTAGGCCGTACCGCCGCCCGTCCGGGTGGAGCGCTGCAACCAAAATGCCATTACCTTGGCCTGTTGATGAACCAGATAAGGATCAACACCAGGAACCAGACGGCAAGCCCGGCGGCGCCGATCAAGAACAGGTTGTCCATAGTGAGTCAGGATGGGGGTTAGAGGAAGTGCTTGCTGACAATGTTGCAGGAAGAATGGATGGGAGTTGCGGAGCTGACTTTCTGCCGAGGCGTGGTACACGCCTGAGGATCGACGCTTGCTCAGACAAGCGGAGGCTTTCGTCAGAAAGCCTCCGCTGAGCGAGACTGGCTCGCAGATATTACTGCTTGTCGAGCCAGTCTCGGGTGCCGGAGCGGCTTTCCTGCTCCTGGAGTTCGCGCAGCTTGCGCTCGACATCGGAGCCCTGAGCATCCTCGAGGCGAGCCTTGGACTGCTCGAGTCCCAGGTCGATCGCGTCGAGGTCCTTGCCGATGCCGGAGGTGCGGTTGGCCACGTCCTTGGTGGCTTCGAGCACGTCGGCAGCCGAGGAGAGGGCCGCAGAGGCCTTGGCCTTGGCGGCGCCAGTCGCCACCTTGGACTGGAGCTTCTTGAGCTCGGAGGTGGCCCGAGCGATGGCTTCGCGGGCGGTATCGACGGCTTCTTGGAGGTGAGCGACGACGCCTTCCTGAGCGGTGACCTCGGTGCGCTTGCGCTCGGCTTCGTCGACGGTATGGTTGACGGTCTCCTTGAGGAGGTTGTCGTCAGGGTTCTGCTCGGAAGCAGCCTTGGCGCGCTTGTAGTTGGCGACGGAGCCTGAGAGCTCATCCTGCATGCGCTTGAGGATGTTCTTCTCGTGGTTGAGCTGGCCTTTCAAATCGGAGACGCGGCGGCTGTTGCGCTTGACCTCGTCGGAGAGCTGCTCGACGCGGGCCTCGACGCGCTCGACGGCTGTCGTCATGGAGTCGAGGGCCTTGTTGGCGCGGACGCCAAGGGTCAGGAGGACCTTTTCACGGAACTTCGAGGAGAAGATGCAACCAAGCACGGTGAGAACGATGAGACCACCGGCGATGTAGAGTACGAATTCGAGGATTCCCATTGTGGATACTCCTTCATACGGGCATCTTGGGCCCGTGAGCTTGAGACTGTTACAGCGTTTGTGCTGTGTTCTGACGCGAGGAAACGCCAGGCGGCAGTATCACTGCTGCCGTCTGGCCGGATCGAGAGCCGCGAATAAAATGTCAACTCCACTTGCTGCTGTTCCAGGTGTGAGGTGTAACAACCCTGCTCTCAGATTTCCAGAGTAAGGCCGAGAATGAGTGTGAACAGAAAACCGATCGCACCGGTTACTGCCGTTGTCCAAATGAATGCGGAACCAACCGTATCGCAAAGTGCCAGGGCAATAGCAGCAGTGACAAACGCAATCAACAATTTCACTATGGTCAGCTTCAAGGCTGTGTTGGCAAGGATCAGCCCTTTCCAGAACCGCCCGCCATCCAGGGTCGGTGTGAAAGGAAGAACAACAAGAGCCCCGACCAGGTTGCCTAACAGGCTGGCAAGATAGCCGCAGAACAGCAACCCGATCAGGTGCAGGGGGTCAAAAGATAATGCAATGTGCATATCACCTCCTTTGTCAGGGTCGATGCCTGACTGATTGGCAACGAAGAACAAGCACAGCGAGGAAGGAGGCCAAAAACGTTGGCGTAGCCAGCGGAAAAGCCGCGGACCAGAGCGACTCTTGAACGGTACGCTTATGCAGCGAGCGGACGACTCGGGCCTACGAGTCGGAAGCGAGAGGGGCAAGAGCGGAGGCGGCGGCATAGCCGCCGCCGGAGCTCGCTAATATCTAGAAATGCCCGCCGCCGCCTGAGCGTCCGCCTCCACCAAAATTACCGCCGCCTGAGCGTCCGCCGCCGCTAAACGGGCTGCTACCACCACCAATGGGTGACGATGTGGACATGCGACGTCTGCGTGCACGCTCGGCCGCTGCCTCTGCGTCCTCACGTTCTCGTCTTCGACGGGCAGCTTTGCTGCGGGCGCTGCTTTCAGCATCGCTGGCTGCGCTTTTCGCGCGGTCGGCCAAGCGGTCGGCCTCCTCGTAGTCGTCCCGGCTCATGGCAGATTCGGCCTGGCTGAGCAGAGAGCGCGCGTTCCCAAGATCTGCAGCCACGCCTTCGCCATAAGAGCGATCGGCCGAGTTGATGGCTGAGCGGGCACCCTGGATAGACGAGCGGGCGGAGCTTGCCGCCTGCTTGTCTCTGGTTGCCAGGGATTTTGCTTCGTCCGCCAGTTTGTCGGCAGATTCGGCGCGCCGGGCAATCTTTGCCCAGTCGTTCTTGGGATGCTTGAGCTCTGTGTTGACCTCTGTCAGCGCAGCGCGCGCATCGGCGAGCTTGTTGCGAGCTGGCTGGCGCACGTCTGTGTGGTTGACAGCGGATGCGACCTCGCTGACCGCGCTCTCCAGAGCGGTTGCGTTGCCGACGGCGCGCTCGTGATCATTGTGAGCCTGGTCGATTGCCGCATCGACGCCATTGAGATCGGCTTCGGCACGATCGGCGGCCTCGGCCGCTGCCACCCAATCGGTAATAGCCTTATCGACGCGGTCACGCTGAGCAGTCAGGACAGGCAGAAGCTTGGCGAACGATTGGTCGGTGGCGGCGGAGGTGGTAAAGGCATGCTGCTCCAGCTTTGCCTTCAGCGCACTGGCATGTGTCTCGCACCGGGAGACAGTCTCGCGGCTGTGCTTGCGCAGATCCTTAAGCTTCGTGAGGCGTGAGTGGATCTCGACCAGCCCGTCCCGGCAGCTCTGGATGTCGCTGCCGAGCGTCTCGACCGTCTGTCGGGCCGCCAAGTAGCGCTGCTCGTCGTAGGCAGCTTTGATCTTGGCCAATTCGGCGTCTGTTGCAAAGATGACGTTTCTTGAGCGCGCCAGCTTGTCCGGTTGGCCCTCATAGTTCTTGGCGATGAAATCAGCTTTCAACGTTGCGACTGCCTCTGCTGCTCCTGAAATCTCGTTTCTGAGAGTGCTGAGGTTGATGCGTACCTTCGGGACCGCTTGCTCGACAAACGCTTTGGCCTCCAGCACAGTCTTGACCAGAGCCTGCGCCTGGCTGGTAGCCTCCATGCCTTGTTGTCTTTCTGAGTCGCAGGCATCGAGCTGTCCGGCAAGGACCGCTTGAAGCGCTGCTTGATAGTGCCTCCTGGCCTTTGCGATGAGCGCATCCGGATTGCCGGCTTCCTCACAGAGCGAGAAGGTGGTGTCGCGGCTGCTTGCAGGCGGCTGCTCGTCTCCGGCCAGGGGATAGCTGTAGCTGATTGTCTGAGTCCGGACGGCGCAGACACGCTTCTCAGCCTCTTCAATTGCCACCTCTAGAGGTGGCAGAAGGCTCATCAGGCGGATGGCACGCAAAAGATCGTCCTTGCACCTTCTGGCGTGATCCTCAACAACCTCGGACTGCTTGTAAGCCTCGAGCGGGTCGGTGTAGAGAATTGACTCGAAGGCTTGCTGGTCGGTGCCAATCTGCGACAGGCGGCCCCGGTAAGGATCGATAGTAAGCCCACAGGCCACCACCTTCTGCTGGAGCTGGTCCATATCGGACTGAAGGCCGGCGATGTCCTTCTTGTTCTGCTCAGCTCCCTCGAAGGAGCCCATGATCGACTTCAAGCCATCACGTACGGTGGCGAACTCTTTCTCCATCTTGGTCATGAGCTCGTCAGGCGTGAAGGTCTGTTCTCTGACCAGGCTGCCGAAAAGGCTGGCCTGCTCGACAGAAAGAGTGTCGCCGGTCACCGTGATCGGCTCGGATTCCAAAAGCGCCTGCGCTCTGCGCAACCCGCCCACGAAGGGGAAGGTGTACCAGTGCGCTCGGGAGAAAAGCTTTTCTGCCTCGTCGAAGCGCTTGCTCAAAGCCAGCTTGCCTAAGGTCAGCTCGGCATAACCGGCGACGACCTCGCGAAAGCGCGTCAGCGTAATGCCCTGGAAGCGTTTTTCCCAGTCGCCCTGGCGCTTCAAAAACGCCCAGCCATATTCTTCTAGCTCGCCGTAGCGCTGCCCGGCGTTTTGCACCTGCGGGCGCCACTTGCCGATCAACTTCTCGCCGGCAGCCAGCTGCCGGCGGAACCTGACGATGAGCCAGATGAGCACTGCAAGGAAGATCAGGCTGGCAATGCCGAACCCGATGCGGGCCGGCAATTTCTGCATGAAGTAATAGTGGTCGATGTCCTGGTTGACGCGCCTGACCACCGCCTGTGCGTATCCACCCGGGTCGACGGGAAGGTATTGGTCGAAATCCCTGAGCACGGGACCGCTGCCCTGGGAGAAGCGGTCGGCTGTAAGCCCGTAAGCTTGCAGCTTGTTGCCACCGTTGGCGGCCACCGAGTGCTTGGTGGGGTCGAAGTTGGCGCGCACGACCAGAATCACCAGGTAGTTCTCGTGCGGAAATCTGGAGTGCTTGGACCAGCTGTCCACCAGTTGGTCCAGCTTCCATGGCGCAAACTTCATGCCGGGGGGCGCTTGCTCACTGCCTTGCAGAGTATAGACAAAATAGACTGCCAGCCCGTGTTCCCTGGCGAGCGCCTCGAGTTTCTGTTCCAAGCCTGCAAGGTCGCTATCCAGGTTCGGATCAACGTGCACCGTTCTGCCTGGATCAAAAGTCGGTATCCAGGTCTGGTCTGCCAGCGCTGTGAGTGGTGACACGAACAGCGCTGTGAGCAGAGCCAGCACTGATAGAAGCATTTGTTTTCTATGCTTCAGCATATGGCTCCTCCATCACTGGTGAACACTTTCCTAAAGAAGTGCCGAAGAATATGAAGAGGTTTCTCGGCCAAAATAGCCGAACGACAATGCCCAGATCCTGCACCAAATGACACAAAACCAACCTCACACCCCCACATGGTGCAAAACCAAATCTGAGCAAAAGCTAGAAAGTAAGTCGGTGTATTTGTTCTCTGAGTCTGTAGAGACAATGAAAAAGGTACGAAGGCAACCTATCAAAAAGAGCAAAACGATGCCAAGAAGTATGTGGCGCTATATGAATTAGAGAAATTACAATCGCTGTGGCGCCCAGGCGTCAGTGGCTGGCACGATCAAGCTGGCAACAAACTTGGGGCACTTGCTTGGCAAGGGCTGGGCGAATAGTTAAGGCATTATTCAGGGGCGACTCAGAGAGGCTAGGCGAACAGTTGATGGGCAGGGACTAATGTCCCTCTTGACTAGCAGCGCTAGCGCAGGCGCTCGGTATCGGTGCAATCGTCAATGATGTCAAGCAAGCACGAGAAAATTTTTTCGGTAGAGCTGAGGAGCGGAGGCTTAAGCCTCCGCTCCTCATAAGCATCTCCACCTATCCTGGTGGGGACGAAGCCTGTGTTGGCTTGGCTGGGGTTAAGCCGTTCAGCAATTGCCCTCTGGCGGGTCGTCGGCGACAAGAACTTGAATCTGCGAATCATCATACTGCTTGCTGCCGGTATCTGATGACGGATCGGTCTGGTTGATGTCTGTGGCCGACGGACCGCTGACGGCCGGGCTGGATTCTCCCAGCGTGCTTGTGCAGGGATATTTGTCGGCTGTTTCGAGCTCGGCGTTTTGAACGTGCGGAGCCGGCTCGTCGCAATGGCGCATGTTGATGACCAGCTCGGTCAGCTCGCTGTAAGCTGGTGTGGGCATGGCATAAGGGTTCAGGTCTTTGTGCATCCTCACCCAGTAGTGATTAGTGTGAGTAACCGGCCAGCGCGCCGGCAATCTCAGTTTGTCTGGAATGTATGCCTCGGGGATGTTCTGGAGGGCCACCAGCCAGGATTGCTGCGCGTGGTCGAGGGTAAGGAAGCATTTGAGCCCTTGAACGAGAGCATCGTAGGCGCGCTCGTGCTCCCCGTAGGTAAAGTTGAAGCCGAGCCTGTCGAAAAAGCGGGCTACATTGAACCAGCTCGGCACACCATCGATCCGGTGATAACCAAGCTCGGTCAGGAGCTTGGTTGATCTCTCTACAAAAAATTCAGCAACTCCCTGCATTGGAGTTGCTGTTTGCCAGGGAGCCCGGCCCAGGAAGAAAACCTGCTCCCACAGCTTGAAGAAGATCTGCGGATTGAAGTGATGCCAGATGTAATAGTCGGGATCGGCGATGAAATGACCGACTGTGCCCACGATATCCAGACCGGTTAGATAGGTGCGCGGCGACCAGGAGTAGACGGACAGCTCGGCCGCCTGGAAATCTGGCCCCGGCAATCGGTTGCAGGCCGGGTCTGTGTTGGGGTAGAAGGTGAGTGGCGAAGTCTCGGTGCTGGCATCAAGTTTGCGGTCGCGAACAGCACAGCGCAGCACCGGGCGGTCGCCGCGGAAGCCCTCAATGAGAACACGTACCCCATCGTTGCGCATAAGAATGTGTCCGCGCGATCCTTGGAAGGTGAGCGAGAGGATATCGTCCGCCTCCTCTTCTGCCTGCGGTGATGGCTGGGCGGGAAGATCAACCAGATCCAAAACAACGGGACTGATGAGCAGGGACAGGAGCCGCCCGGGCTCAGTCCTGGCAAACTCGGCAAGCTTGCTTGAGTGACGCATGGGCCTGTCTCTTATA
>CAYPBX010000006.1:7923-16812 GCA_964409075.1 uncultured Candidatus Obscuribacterales bacterium | reverse complement strand
AATGATCTCCTCTATGGTCGTCTCAAAAGTTGCGGCAGGCAGAGGCTTGGAGCCGGGCGGGCGTTCGGCACAGTTGCTCGGCATGAATGACAGGTACTGTCTGGCAAGCTCAATTGCTTTCTCTTCGGTATCGACCAGAATGTCTCCGCAGCCGCTAATGCTGCAGTGCATCCTGGCTCCACCCATCTCCTCGAGCGTGACTTTCTCGCCGATGACCATCTCTGCCATGCGTGGCGAGCCCAGATACATCGAGGCATTGCCCTCGACCATGATGACAATGTCGCAGAATGCTGGTATGTATGCGCCACCGGCAGCCGATGGGCCAAAGAGCAAGCAGATCTGCGGTATGTACCCAGACAGCTCAACCTCGTTGTAAAAGATCTTTCCAGCCCCGCGCCGCCCGGGGAACATCTCTATCTGGTCTGTAATTCTGGCGCCGGCCGAGTCAACCAGATATACAAGCGGCACTTTCAACCTGGCGGCTGTCTCCTGAATGCGGATGATTTTCTCGACCGTGCGCCATCCCCAGGAGCCTGCCTTGACTGTGGAGTCGTTGGCCATGAAGCAGACCGACCGGCCACCAATCTTGCCTATTCCTGTCACCACTCCGTCGGCTGGCAGGTCAGCGGCCTGGCAGTTGGCAAAGAGCGCATCCTCGATCTCAAATCCAGGATCCAGGAGGAGCTTCAGCCGATCACGGACGAAGAGCTTGCCTGATTGCTCGTTTTTCTGGTGATACTTCGGCTGACCGCCCAGCCGGATGCGAGAATCAAGCGCTTCAATCGCCAGCGTCTTCTGTCTCTTGCTCTCTTTTGCTTTCAAGGCTACTGTCATCCTGCGGCAATCCCAGAGCGGCTATGATAACGGCTGTATTCTACCGAGCATCGGCAGGGGAAGAATTGCAAAGGCCTAATTATTGAGCTTCACGATCAGCAAGGGCAACACGGGATGGATTCAAGTAGCGCTAGACCGAATCGCGGAACTTTTTTACCGCAAGCATCGTCGATCTTGCCAAGGTCCAGCAGCTGGCGGCATCGATTACAGCAGGGATCATATAATGAGCCGGTTGCTTCCATGTGGGTATGAATGAGAGAAGCTACCTCCCGTCGCCGGTTTCTTAAGCTGCTTGCCGGACTCGGTACGCTGGCCGCCTGGGGACCGGTTCTCAAACAGTCGTTCCTTTCGCCGGCAGAGGCTGCCGAGGCCGCCAGCTACAGAATTTCCCCCTGGACCGGAGACAGCTTTTTCCGCGGACACAGGCTGCGCGATGGCGATCTGCCTTCCTTTCCCAGGCAGGCCGAGAAGACAGTCGACTTTGTCATTGTCGGTGGTGGCATCGCGGGGCTGACCGCAGCTTATTATTTGAGGAATGACAACTTTCTCCTGCTCGAGCAGTACGACCAGCTTGGCGGGCAGGCGCGTGGGGGTTCCTATAGAGGAATCGGGTATTCCTGGGGTCCGGTCTCTGTATCCTCAATTGAGGATGCCACTGGCAAGCTCTTTGACGAGCTGGCCCTGCAGCCGCTCAAGCTGCCGCCGCAGCGCAATTCCTGGTACTGGCAGGGCGAGTGGCTGCCTGGGGTAGAAGGAGCAGATCAGCTCTCTCTTTACAGGCAGTTCGACAGGCTGGCGGAGGAGATGAGACCGCTGTGGCGGAGACTGCCTGGCGGGGAGATACCGGTGCCTCTTGAAGATCCCTACCTGGAGCGGCTGGATTCGATCTTCTTTTCATCGTATCTGACCGGGTACGACGAGCAGTTCGTGTCTCTGATGGACAGTCTTCTCAAGTCTGCCTATTGTGGCGGCGTGGATCAGATATCGGCTCTGGCCGGAGCTGCTCTGGCTCAGGAGCTCTTCAATCCCTGCTATGCCTTCAAAGGCGGAAACTCTGCCATCTGCCGGGCGCTTCGAAGTAGTATCTGGGCTTCCGGGCCCGACCGCTGCCACACGGGGACCTTTGTATGGAACGTGGAGCTTGCCGATGGCGGAGCGTCCGTTGTATACGGCACGCGCATGGGCACCATGCACAGGGTCGACTGCCGGAAGGTCATCATGGCGATACCGCCTATAGTGGCGGCAAGAGTAGTGCCGCAGTTGAGTGATATAGCCAAAGCGGTGTTGCTCTGGTTCAAGTTTGGCTCTTACCTGGTAGCAAACTTCTGCATGCCCAAGAAAGTTTTCAACGGCGCATTCGATAACTGGGTAGGTTCCCCGTTTAGCTTTGCCGATGCTATCCTGGCCGAGAGCCTCTATGAGGCAACCGGCTCCTATAGAGCTGACATGGGCTCTGTCTTGACGGTTTATCAACCTTATGCGCCTGCCTCATCCGGGCGCTCTCTTTTGCTTGACGGCAACCGTCAGGAGCTGGCGCGGTCGCTGGTCACGGAGCTGTTACGGCTTGTCGATCAGTTCGACAGCAATCTGGAGGAGGTGGTTCTCACCAGGTGGGGGCATGCCATGGTGGTTCCGTGTCCGGGCTTGTTTGCCCGGATCTCCAGGCTGCGCTCGACAGACAACGATCCGGTTATCCTTGCATATAGCGGCACGGAAGGCCTGCCTTGCACCGAGGCGGCGATTGCTGCCGGCAGACGAGCAGCCCTTGCTTGCCTGGGTAAGGCAGGCTGATGCCGCCTGATCTTATGCCAATGCAGCCGAGCGAAGGGCTCGGACGTACGAGCTCGGAGCGAAGCGGGTGAGAGCGGACCGGCGGCGAGGAACGAAGCCGCCGGTCCGCTTAATCTGTAATCTCCCGCACTACTTCGGCAAAAAGCAAGACTTTGGGGTCTGCCTTTGTGCGGGCGCGGCATTTGGCCTCTCGGGCTGCAGAGAGGAGCAATCCTGGCTGCCGGCAGTCATCAGGCAGGCTTGCCACTCCAAAATTGATTGCGAACCGCTGCCCTGCGCGTTTTATCAGGCTCTCTTTCTGCTGGGTCAATGAGTCGTAGAGGCGGTTTGCAAAAACCGATCCGCCAGCGCTGTCGGTATCGGGCAGCAGGAGGATGAAATCCAGCATCTCGAAGTGAGCCAGGATGTCCGTCTTGCGCATCTGCCCTTTAATGTAAGCGCACAGCTTCTGGATCTCCTCGTTTGAGAGCACCTCAGGATCGGTTGTCTCTGGGGCACCGATTGGTTTTACGCCCATCTCAAAGGCCACGACACAGAAGCGCCCGCCGGTCCGCTCGTACCGGTAGTACTCATGCAAGAGGAAGTGCTGGAAGGCTGCGTACTGATAGATGCCGGTGCTGCGGCGCACCAGAGGGGAAAGCGCCTGCTCGACCTGGTCCTGGTCAATCTCAACTGGTACAAGCTGCATGGCGTCGTACATGGCTTTCGGCTCGCTGGCGATTTCGACCAGCTTGCCGTGGAGCAGGTTGTACATAATCGGTACCCATTCTGAGCGCACAGCCGGAAACTTGCGCAGAAGGTCCAGAAGAGTATGCGTTCCATCTATTGCGCCGTAGAAGCGCCGGTGCTGGGTGAGTTGCCAGGGTTGAAGCTCAGGCAGTCGGGAGGCGAAGCTCTCCTCGCTTAAGAGGTCGTCCTGGCGAAGCAGATATGAGTCCTGGGTGAGCCCGAGATCGCGCAGATATCTCTCTTGAGAGAGAAGCGCCTCAGCCTCGCCAAGCAGCTCCTCGAAGGGCTTTTCGATTGTAATCAGTGATGTCTTCTCTCCTTGAGCAAACTGGTATTCCCCTTCCTCCCAGCTGAAAAGCTCCAGGAAAGCGTGCACCCCCTTGGTCTCCATGGTGGAGACATGCCTGGGGTTGCCGGTGGCGAAGTAGATCTCGGCTGCTCCGTACTTGCCTTCCAGAGAGAGCCGGCCACTGAGCCTGGTGTTATGGATGTAACGGCAGATGTTGCCGACACTTATGTTCTTAAGATTTCCCTCAAGGTGGAAATCGGCTTCCTCCTCCTCCTCCTCCTGTCTGCTGACCGGCTCTTGCCATGGCTCTACTGCCTCCCCAGGCGCAGGCTGGGGTGTGGGGGGAACGGTTACGGATGTCCCGAAGCGGACCCGGTCGACCAGCTGGCGCAGAGCTTCAGGTGTCGCCTCCTGGCCGTCTTCTGTCTCAATCTCACTTGCGCTAGCTTTCCCGGCAGCCTGGCCGGCAGCCGCAGCCTCCTGCCTCTCGCATTCCATGAGCACCATGTTGTGAATGAGTCCAAGGTCGGCACCGGCAAAGCTCCAGGCTACCTGGGCGTCCTCTCCTTCGCCTCTGTACATGGTCCAGGCAGGCGGAGACGGTGGCACGTGCCTGACAGTCAAATAGTAAGAAAAGGGCGGCGTGCCGAAAGTCCAGGGCAGCTCAATAAAGCGCCCGCGGGCCTCCTTGGACCTGGAATGCATATAAGCTATCTCATCCATGGTCGGCGGAATCGCCAGCCGGGAGAGCGTTATAACTTTCTGCGTAGCCTTCCGGCGGAATTCATACATGCGGATTGCTTCTTTGGACTGTCTTATTACTGGAAGTCTTCCCGCTTGCAGCCCAGATGTAACCCGATATTTTTTGAAACTAAATCGATCTACTGAATTGCTGGCGCCTTTGCTTTCTCCACAGAGCTTTCAGCGCCTGTAGCCTGCCCCTGCGTGTCGTAGAGGCTGACCGGCGCAATGAGCTCGAGTTCTGATTTCACCTTATCACCATCCCCGACTACAACTATGGCCAGGTCGTCACTTTCTATATGTTGCCTGGCGACCCGTTCTACATCTTCGCTGGTCACGGCCATAATCTTATCTGCGTAGGTCTCTAGGTAATCCGCCGGGAGTCCGTAGAGCTGTACATCCAGAAGCCGGTAGGCAAGACCTGCCTGTGTCTCTAAGGCAAGTTGGAAGGAGCCTGTGATGTAGCTCTTCGCATCTTTGAGCTCCTGGTCGCTGACGCGGCTTTCGCCGATGCGCGCAAGCTCTTGGAGAAGCTCCGTGAGAGATTGTCTGGTCACCTCCGAGCGCACGTCCGTCTCGGCAGCAAAGTGCCCCGAATCTTTCCGAGCTGAAAAGCTGCTGTAGGCTCCATAAGTGTAGCCCTTCTTCTCTCTCAGGTTGAGAAAGAGGCGGGAGTGGGCAGCTCCGCCCAGGATCTGATTGGCCACTGCCAGCGGAAAGAGATCGGGATCGTCCCTTCTGACCGCCAGATTGCCGACCTTGATGGATGACTGCACGGAGCCGGGACGATCCACCAGATAGACCCGCCTCCCCTTGAGAACGGGCGGCTGCTTGTACTTGGCTGCCGGCATTGTGCCGCCCTGCCATTTGGCAGCGCCAAACGCACCTTCAATGATCGGCTTGAGCCTATCTGGCTTGACGTCTCCGACGACAATGAGAACGGCTTCGTTGGGCAGGTAATGGCGTGCATGATACTGCTTGAGCGCGGCAGTCTCTATCTTGCGCACCGATTCTGGTGTTGGCGCAATGATGGAGTAGGGGTGAGAACCGAAGACTACCTTCAAGAAGCGCTCCTCAACCAGAAAGTCCGGCTGACTGCGTTTGTTTATAAGCTCCTGAATCAAATTTGTTCTTTTCAGGGCCAGCTCGTCTTCCGGAAAGCTTGGCTTGAGCACCACATCCGCCATCAGCTCAAAAAGGCGCTCGGTATACTGCGAGAGCGCTGAAGCGCTCACCAGCGTGAAGTCTTGATCGGCGCCGCCACTCAGGTTGCCGCCGATAAAGTCAATCTCATCGGCTATCTGCTTGCTGTTCGCCGAGACGGTGCCCTCGGTAAGCATCTCAGCGGTGAGCGAGGCAACTCCGTTGACATCGGCAGGCTCCAGGCAGGACCCTGCTCTGATGCCTAAAGCTGCAGTCACAAATGGTACGCGGTGGTCTTCGACCAGCTGAACGGTCAGCCCATTCGATAGTTGGTACGTTGCAATCTTGGGAAGCACAAACGGTCTGGGTGAGGGCAGCTCGGGCGGTTTTGCCCTCCATGCTTCGTCGCATCCAGCATCTCCTGTCACATTCTCATAAGCCATTGTGCTAACCTCCCCTCCTGCCCAGATTAACGCTCCCCACAAGGCCAGCAACGCTGCAAAAAGCCTCAACTGGTTTCCGGAGCCTTGAAAAGTGCATCTTCTCATCGATCCTGAAATGCTCCCGGTTATCTGTGAGATCATCGCTTTGTCCTTAGCTGCGGCAATTAGTTTGTACGCGGCTCAGCTTCTGTTGCCGCCTTGCCCTGAGCAGGCACCACATCGACGACTGTGATGCCGTTGTCGCTGAAGTATCGACGAGCCACCCGCTGGACATCCTCGGCTGCCACGTTCATGTAAGCCTCGAAGTCCTCGTCCATAAGTCCAGGGTCCTTGTAAAAAAGCCCGTACTCAGCGAGCATCTCGGCTCGCGCCAGAGATCGCTGCAGGCTCTGATGGCTCCCGGATGAGAAGAGCCCTCTCAGGAACTGGTTCTTGGCCTTTTGCAGCTCTTGCGCGCTGACTGGCTCGGATTTCAGTTTGGAGAGCTCGTCCAGAAAGATGGAGCGCACGGACTCGGCGCTGTTCTCCGGCTTGTAGACTACAAAACCTTGAATTGCAGACGGTCCGCGCCTTTCATCCAGCCAGAGCAGAGTCTGGAGCGCGACCTTGTCTCCTTTGACCATGCGCTGGAAGAGGCGTGATGACTCTCCGCTGCTCAGGATAATGTTGAGAATGCCCAGGGCGTAATAGTCAGGATCGCGTCTGGGCGGCGCTTTCCAGCCTATAAGAAAGGCAGGCAGCTGAGCGTGCGAATCTTCGACCTTCAGGTGCTTGACCTGTGTCTGCTCCGGCTCGGCGACTGAAGGCTCGGGCGGGTCGTCTTGCCGGGGGATGCTTGCGAAGTAACGCTTTATCTTCTCCTTGAGCCTCCCGGCGTCAATATCACCGACAATCGCCATGACTGCGTTGTTGGGGGCATAGTAGGTTTTGAAAAAGCGGCGCACATCATCCACTGAGGAGGACTCCAGATCCTCAAAAGAGCCGATGATTGCATGGCCGTTGGCCCAGTTGTCAAAGAGCAACTCCTCGAATTTCAGCATGGCGGGCGTATAAGGCTGGTTGTCGATGCGCATGCGCTTTTCCTCTTTGACGGTCTCCAGCTGATTCTTGAACTTCTCCTCGGTCACCGCCAGGCTGCACATGCGGTCTGACTCAAGCCAGAGCGCCAGCTCTATCTGATTGCTGGGCAGCTTCTCGAAGTAGTTGGTGAAATCGGCGTGGGTGGAGGCGTTCAATGATCCGCCTGCGGCCTCGACAAACTTGAAGTGCTCGGTTTTGCCGACGTTTTTCGACCCCTCGAACATCATGTGCTCAAACAGATGCGCAAAACCAGACCTGCCTTTCTCCTCGTTCCTGGCCCCGACATCGTAAACTATCGCCAGTGAGGCGACCGGCACTGAATGGTCTTCTGAGAGCAAAACTCTCAACCCGTTGGGCAGAGTGAAATCTTAGCTGACCGGTACGAGCGGCTTGCGCCAGGGGACAGTGGCATCGGCAGGCATAAAAACTCCATTGATTAGGGTGAGTGTGAAAAGATGGCAGCTAATTTTACTGATCGTCATCATCGGCCCCTAGCTGGACGGTTGTCCAGAATATAGCTACTACCAGCACCGAGAGAATCGTAGCTCCTATCTGAACGGTGCTGGGCACCCCATAACGCCCCAAAAGCGAATAGACAGCGATAGCCAGAAACAACCCCATAAGGGCAACGATCTGATCCAGTGTTATGTGAGGCATTGTCTGGCTAGAGCCTGTGTTTCCATTCACCTGGCACTGTGCACCGAGGGCGGGCCCGTTGGTATTCAAGATTTCTTCTGCCTCTGCTGTTTTGGCAGCCTTGCCAGGCGCAATTTAAAGAATAGCATTGAGCCTCGAGGTCCGCTGCCCAATCCGCTGACGCCTGGAATGCTGCCATGTTCCATACAGCATATACTGACAGCCAGGAGCGCATACTCTCTCTAGCTGAAGCGGGCGCCGGTAAGCGTCCGGTGCGACTCCCAGCTTTTCGGCTCGTCCGGGATCAGCTCCAACAACCTCACGAGCATACGGTGCAGCTTTTCGATGTTCTGCGTGAATACTTTCACGACCTCGCTGTGGGAGACTGGCTCGACAGAGCCTACCAGCCCAGAGTCGTAATCGGTTATCAGCGATATATTGACATATGCCAGCTCCAGCTCGCGTGCCAGGTGCACCTCCGGGTACTGGGTCATGTTGACTACCTCCCAGCCCATGCTCGTGAACCAGCGTGACTCGGCGCGCGTTGAGAAGCGCGGGCCCTGGATGACCACGACCGTGCCTTTGGCATGGTAGCTGATGCCGGTCTCCTCGCAGGACCTGGCAGCCAGCTCCCTGAGCTCCGGGCAGTAAGGGTCGGCATCGGACACATGCGTAGATATCGGGCCATCGTAAAAGGTGTCCGCGCGTCCTGAGGTCCTGTCCACATACTGGTCGCAGATGACAAAATCTCCTGGCTTAATCTGCCTTTGCAGGCTGCCGGCAGCACACGGCGAAATGATGCTGTGCACCCCCAGGGACTTCATCGCCCAGATGTTGGCGCGGTAGTTGATTGTATGTGGCGGGTACTGGTGGGCGGTCCCGTGCCTGGGCAGAAAAGCCACGCGCTTGCCGCCCAGGATTGCTAGCGTCACGCTGGCGCTGGGTGCTCCGTAGGGGGTTTCGACGGCGCGCTCCTCTGCTGCGCCCAAGAGCGTGTAAAATCCTGACCCGCCGAAGATGCCGATATCAGCCTGTCCCATCGTCGTTAGCCGCTCCCTCGGCTGCCCGTCGCCGGTCCGCTCTCACCTGCTTCGCTCCGGGCTCGGGTTACCGTGCCCTTCGCCTCGCTGCCCGGGCAATTTGTCCATACGCGCTCCGGTGGCTTCCTCCGTCGCCGCCTCCGCGCCTGTCACGCTCGGCTGC
>CAYPBX010000006.1:0-7823 GCA_964409075.1 uncultured Candidatus Obscuribacterales bacterium | reverse complement strand
CCTCCGTCGCCGCCTCCGCGCCTGTCACGCTCGGCTGCGGGTTCCTGGGCCGGAACCCTCCGCCTCGCTGCCCGGGCATCTATGGTAACATCCCTGCCTCCGGGCTTGTCTGCCAAGCGGAGGCAGGAATTGAATCGGCTTGCGCTGGGTACAATGCTCATGGTGGCAGCGGATCTCCTGCTCATCAGTTGCGGCTGCGACCAAGCTGGTATCATGATCCCATACCTCTTTGCATGGTCCTCAGCCGGCTTAATTTTATTACCGATCTGCCCGTAAGCTCGAAAGGCTCATCTGCATGGCAAAGCGACTCTGGTGGATAGCTCTTCTGGTTGTGCCGCTTGTTCTCTCGGCAGCGCTGGGCGGCGGCAATCTCATCAAGAGAGTAAGCATGGTGGCTGCAGCCGGAGAAGACCGCGCTGTCGTCCACACTGTCTATGTTACCGGCAAGATCGACCCGCCCCGGCTCTACAGGCGTGTTTGGCATCTAATCAAAGAGGAGTATTACGATCAGACTTATAACGGGCAGTCCTGGGCGCGCTGGAAGCACCACTATGATGGCAAGCTGAAGACGCTTGAGGATGCTCACAAGGCTATAGAGACCATGCTGGCCAGCCTGGGCGATCGTTACACGCGCTTTCTTGATCGCGATGCCTTTGCCGATGAGAAGTCCCAGATCGATGCGCGCCTCTTCGGAATCGGCGTCCAGATCGGCATGGACAAGACGCACAAGATCATTGTTATTGCGCCGATTGAGGGCACGCCGGCAGCCCGAGCAGGGCTGATGCCAGGGGACGAGATTTTTGAGGTGGACAGCAAGTCGACCAAAGGCATGTCGGTTGAGGAGGCTGCCCAGCATATCAAGGGACCGCTGAATACCCGGGTCACCCTCACTCTAATGCGCGGCGACAAAAAGCTGTTTGTGCCTATCGTACGAGCCGAGATACCGATTAAATCGGTCCAGATGGCAAAAATGCTTGATGAGGAGATTGGCTATATCCGCCTGTCGAGCTTTATCTCCCAGCAAGCTGCTATCGAGATGGGCGAGGCTGTCGATCAACTCTCGCGTGCCAAGGCATTGATCATAGACCTGCGCGACAACCCGGGCGGGCTGCTCACCAATGCGGTCGACATCTCTAATTTCTTTCTCAAGGGCGGCAACATCGTCTCCACTGTTGATCGGGACGGCTACAAGACACCAGCCCTGTCGGCAGGCAAGCCGGTATCGGATCAGGAGCTTGTGATACTTATAAACCAAGGCAGCGCCTCAGCCTCGGAGATAACGTCAGGCGCTCTGCGCGACAACGGCCGTGCGACCCTTGTTGGGCATCGAACCTTCGGCAAGGGACTGGTGCAGGGTATCAATCGCCTGGAGGATGGCAGCGGAGTGAACATAACCATCGCCCGCTATCTGACGCCGCGCGAAGTGGACATCAACCAGAAAGGCATCGAGCCTGACGTGGCCGTCAAGCTGAGCGAGAAGGATTACGAGTCCGGGCGCGGTCCCTGGTGGATGGATCCGGAAGGTCCCCTTGCCAAGCGGGCTCCTGAGGATATGAAGGATATTCAGCTGGCCAAGGCTTACGAAATTGCCCGCGTCAAGATAGGATCACAGGCCGGTTCTTTAGCCTCAGGCTTAAGATAGACGGTGACCGCTCCTGAGGAATCGATCTGCTTGCGATCCTGAAGGCGCTTGAGATCCGGCTACCTGCCTAACACCTGCTCATTTATCTCACAATCTGGTGTGCTACATATGTTGTATTCATTCCATTAACCGGTCGATTGTACCTGTTGTCCAGGCAGCCGGGCGAAGGACTCCCAGACATTATCTCCATGCAGCGAGCGTAACGCCAGGTTATCCAGGCGCGGAGCGAAGCGAGTGAAAGGCAGCGGCGAGTGTAACGAGCTGACGCAGTGGCTAGGGGCGAATCACCGCCGGAGCGCATATGAACAAATGAGAAAGCAGCGTCTGCCTGAGGGGAGCGAGCTCATCATTTTCACGCTTTCTGACTCTAGCGGAGAGACCGCTGAAGCTGTGGCAAGAGCTGCACTTGTGCAGTTTCCTCCTGGTCGAGCTAGCATCTATCGCTTGCCGCAGGTGACAAGCTCCCAGCAGATACAGAATCTGGTGCGCGAGCTTGCAGTCGGGAGAGCAGTGCTTGCCTATACCCTGGTGCTGCCTGAGTACAGGCAGGCACTGGAGGCAGAAGCCCTCAAGCACCGGATTCCTACTGTAGATCTTCTCGGGCCTTTGATTTCGCGTGTGGCAGAACTGACCAGCACAGAGCCTCTGTCTCAGCCAGGACGACTTCACCTTTTGGATGAGGGTTATTTCAAGCGCATCGAGGCTGTCGACTTTGCTATCCGCTATGATGACGGTAAGAATCCAGAGGGGGTTCTTGATGCCGATGTCGTTCTCATCGGGGTTTCGCGTACCTCCAAGACGCCCAACGCGATGTATCTGGCCCATCACTACGGGCTCAAAGGGGCCAATATTCCCATTGTCTACGGTGTGGATCCGCCGCTTTCTCTCTATCAGATAGGCGCGCGCAAAATCATCGGGCTGACCATTGATCCATATCTTCTGCACGACATCAGATCCAAGCGGGCGCATGTTCTAGGCATGAAGCCAGGCGACGAGTACACTGATCCCGACAAAATAAGACAGGAGGTGAGATATGCCCGCAAGGTATTCCGCGAGATCAACTGCCATGTAATTGATGTAACCGCCAAGGCGATTGAAGAAACCTCCAGTGAGATTTTTCTGCATCTCAGGCAGTAGCCGCCTGTTGCCCCAGGAAGCCAAGTCAGCATAACGAGAGGACAATCAGATGATCAAAGCGCAGAAGTCCGGACAGCCGGTAAGCACAAAGGGTGAGCAACGGGTCTATCTTTTTGCCGATGGTCACAAAGCCTTCGGCACAAGCCAGGTGCTCATGCGGGAGATGCTGGGCGGCAAGGGCGCTGGACTTGCCGAGATGGCCTCGCAGGGGGTGAATGTCCCGCCTGGGTTTACTCTCGTGACCTCTTGCTGCCGGCATTATTACGATAACAACCAGGCGCTGCCGGAAGATTTGATGGAGGAGGTTCAAGCAGCACTGTCTGTGGTCGAGGAGGCAACAAAGCGTAGGCTGGGCGATCCTGATTGTCCACTGCTTGTCTCCGTGCGTTCCGGGGCCAAGTTCTCCATGCCGGGCATGATGGACACCATACTGAACCTGGGCATGAATGACATTACCGTAAAGAAGATTGCCGGGCAGACTGGCAGCCCCAGGTTTGCCTGGGACAGCTACCGGCGCTTTATCCAGATGTATGCTGCTGTTGTGCTGGGTGTCAGCAAGGGTATCTTCGAAGATCTGATCGATGACAGGAAAGAAAAGGTTGGTGTTGCCGCTGACGCTGATCTTGATGAGACGAGCCTCCGGCTCCTGGTCGATGAGTTCAAGCGCGTGGTGTGGGAAAAGGCAGGCCAGGAGTTTCCGCAGGATGCTTCCGAGCAGCTTCAGGGAGCCATCGAGGCTGTTCTCAGATCCTGGAACAATCCGCGCGCTGTCTACTACCGCAAGCTGCACCGCATCGATAACAATCTCGGTACCGCGGTTACTGTACAAGCGATGGTCTTCGGCAATAGGGACGAGTGCTCTGCTACCGGTGTCTGTTTTACGCGCAACCCCAGTACCGGGCGTAAAGAGCTCTATGGCGAATATCTGGTCAATGCTCAGGGAGAGGATGTGGTCGCTGGAACACGGACTCCAAGATGCATAAGCGAGATGCGCAAGGAGATGCCAGAGGTGTACGAGGAGCTTCTGGCTACCACAGGCAGACTGGAGGAGCATTACGGCGATGTGCAGGACATAGAGTTCACGATTCAGAGCGGCAGGCTCTATCTCTTGCAAACCCGCACGGCTAAGCGTACTGCCGCTGCCGCTGTGAAAATAGCAGTAGATATGGCAAGCGAGCGGATAATCAGCAAGGAGGCTGCCGTCAATGCTGTTGAGGCCTCGCAACTCAATCAGCTCCTCCTGCCTAGCTTCGATGAGGCCGACAAAGCCAGAGCCACCAAGGAGAAGCGGCATCTGGCCACCGGGTTGAATGCATCGCCCGGGGCTGCTATCGGCGAGATTGTTTTTGATCCCGATGAGGCTGACAGGCTCTCCGGGAAAGGCAGGAAGG
The DNA here is from genome assembly GCA_964409075.1 of uncultured Candidatus Obscuribacterales bacterium. Classification (GTDB taxonomy): domain Bacteria; phylum Cyanobacteriota; class Vampirovibrionia; order Obscuribacterales; family Obscuribacteraceae; genus CAYPBX01. The sequence continues at coordinate 3,653 of CAYPBX010000006.1, read as the reverse complement.
TAATTCTGGTGCGTATCGAGACATGTCCGGACGACATACACGGTATTGTTGCCGCCCAGGGAATTGTCACCAGCCGTGGTGGCATGACCAGTCATGCGGCGGTGGTGGCGCGGGGAATGGGCAAGCCTTGTGTGGCCGGATGCGAGGCGCTCAGGATCGATCTTGCTGCAGGATCGGTCGAGGTGGACGGGCAGACGCTGTTGGCCGGAGATATCATCTCGATTGATGGTGGAAGCGGGGAGATCTTCAAAGGCACCATCCAGACGCACGCCCCGCGCTTCAGCGAGGAGTTCCGTACGGTCCTTTCCTGGGCCGATGAGATAAGAAGCCTGTCGATTCGAGCCAATGCCGATACTCAGGAGGATGCTTCCCGGGCCCGAGAGTTTGGAGCTGAGGGGATCGGGCTGTGTCGCACCGAGCACATGTTCATGAGCCAGGAGCGGCTGCCTGTTGTGCAGGAGATGATTATGGCAGCATCTGCAGGAGAGCGTCAGCAGGCACTGAACAAGCTCCTTCCTATGCAGAGGGGGGATTTTAAGGCGATCTTCAAAGTAATGAGCGGCTTGCCTGTCACCATCCGCTTGCTTGATCCACCGTTGCATGAGTTTCTACCGAAATACGATGAGCTGGTGGCCGAGATAGCGAGTCTGGAGTCCGGAGGCAAGAAAGGGCCCGAGCTCTTGCGCAAGCAGGCGCTCTTGAAGAAAGTGTTCCAGTTGAGGGAGTCCAACCCGATGATGGGCTTGCGTGGCTGCAGGCTTGGGCTCCTGTATCCGGAGATCAGTCGTATGCAGGTTACCGCGATATTCGAGGCAGCAATCCAGGTCAAGAAAGAAGGTATCGAGGTTCTGCCTGAGATCATGATTCCGCTGGTCGGCCATGTCAACGAGCTCAAAGTGGCGCGTGCTGAGCTGGAAGCGGAGGCGCAGGCAGTAATGGAGCGTGAGGGCATGCAGATTGCCTACAGCTTCGGCACCATGATCGAGGTACCGCGCGCAGCGCTGACGGCCAACGAGATTGCTGAGCACGCCGAGTTCTTCAGCTTCGGAACCAACGATCTGACCCAGATGACCTTCGGCTTCAGCCGCGACGATGCAGAAGGAAAGTTCCTGCAGCGTTATCTGGAAGGGATTGATTGCCTGGGCAGGCAGGAGAAGATCCTGACGGCTAACCCGTTTGAGATTCTTGATCAGTCGGGTGTGGGCAAACTCATGAAGATTGCCGTTGAATACGGTCTGCAGGCAAGGCCAGATCTTAAGCTGGGCATCTGCGGCGAGCACGGTGGCGAGCCCGAGTCGATCGCCTTCGCGCACGAGCTTGGTCTCGATTATGTGAGCTGCTCGCCCTTCAGAGTTCCGGCCGCCCGGCTGGCTGCGGCCCAGGCCAATCTCGCCCGGCAGTACCGCGACAGATAGGACGGCGTGACTCCTGATGTTATGCCCTGGGAGTGGGCCGAGGGCGGCCGATACCGTGTCCGTGCAGTGGAGCGATTACAACAAATCAGCGTGATACCCAGCCCTGCTCCTGCCTGTACTCTTCCATGAGCTTTACCTGCCCAGGTGTGAGTAAGCGTCTGATCTCGAGATTCATGCAACTGTATTGGCTGACGATGGTGCTATAGAGATTGTTGAGCTCTCCCTGGTGTGCCATGATCTGCTCTGGCGGGCCACCGTTGACTATGCCTGTGAGAAACTGCCGCCTTTTCTTGGTGTACTCCTCTCGCAGAGGACTGATCTTCGGGGCATAAGACTTGACTACCAGTGTAATTTTCGATTTCTGCTTCGCGCTTGCCTTTATTCTTCTCAGGATGGGCTCCAGATGATAGCCGTAAGGTTTGTTGAAAGCATCGGCGGGCGCTTCTGTCTGCTGGCTGGTATCGACTGTCTGCGTGCTCTGCGCGCTCGCGGAGACAGCTGCCATTGCAACTATACATAATGATAAAACCACGTTTTGCGGGGAGCTTATCTGCATTGCTTGTCGATCAGGATTAATCAAGTCTGCTCTACTCTCATCATATCTGTTTTTATCGCTCCGGAGGCGGCGCAGCCGCCTCCTCCGCCCTTCATTCGCTCCGCGTCGCAGCCCTGGGCCGGGCTGCTCCGCTCCGCTGCATGGGCGTGGATTCATGGGCTGCTCTCCGGCTGAATTTTACTGGCTGTGATCGGTGTGGCTGATGCTGGCACCTTCTCTAGCGCAGCGCATACCGACTGAGCATTCTCGAAGCGATCGGACGGCTCCAGCTGGGTCAAGCGCGATATGATCGTATCCATCTCGGCGCTGACATCCTCGCGGTGAAGAACTGGATGCGACGGTGTAATCGGCTCGGGATCCTCTCCGGTGAGGAGGAAGAAGAGGGTCCCGCCCATGGCGTAAAGATCGCTTGCAGGACTTGGCTTGCCGCGAAACTGCTCCGGCGGAATGTAGCTGTGCTTGCCCACCACGCTTCCTGTGGCTGTTGATTGGATGCGCTGCGCGACATTGAAGTCGACCAGCTTAAGAGTCCCATCGTCTCTTAGCATTATGTTGTCGGGAGTAAAATCCCTGTGCACTACTGGCGGTGCTAGTGAATGCAGGTAGCCCAGTATCGCGCACATCTGTTTTGCAAAATCGACCACCCTGGCTTCGCTCGTTGGGCCGTCCGCATGTACCTTGTCTCTCAAGGACATGCCGGAGATGTGCTCGAGCACCAGGTAGCTTCTGTGGTCTTCGACGAAAAAATTTCCCAGGGTGACAATCTGCTCGTGGTTCAGAGAGCTCAGCATTGCTGCTTCCTTCTGGAACCTCTCCAGCGCCTGTCTTCTGACGTTTACATCTACATATACAGGGAGCACCGATTCCTTGAGCACTACCTCAGCGCCGTTCTTAAGCACAAGCGAATGCTCGCCCGTGTCAGGAGGTCCGTCATCTGCCGTTTGGGTGTACCGGGCCAGGTATGCAGTGCCCTGCCCGCCTACGCCGATCTGCTCGATGATCTGGTACTTCCCGTTGTTCAGTATCGCTCCTGGTGGCAGAGGAGCCAGCCGCTCTCGCTTCGGCGGTGCTGCCAGCGCCTGAAGCCAGAGCTCCGTGTAGCTGTGGTCAGCCGGAGGGGCTAAGAGCTCGCTTATCTCCGGATCTCGGGTGGCTGCCGGCGCCCAGTGGTCGATTGCAGCCAGCAGCTGCGCACGCTCTTCCATGGTGGATATGGAGCCGAGCTTGATTGCAAACGGCTTGCTGTAGCCCGAGTAAAAGAGGAGCCGGTAATCTTGAGGACTGGTCTTACCTGGTGGCCGGATGAGCCCTACGTGGGTTATGCTATCCCAGCTCAGAAATCTGCCCATGCTTCTTCCCAGGCGGCGCGCATAATGCAGGGACATTCCTTTATCCGTGAGCAGAATATGTGTGGGCAGGCTCATGTACAAGCCTGCCATCGCTAACCCCGAGCCGCCCAGGAGGCTTAAGAAGATCCAGAGAACAATCTGATTGGCCTGCGCTATGGCGGCTGCTCCTGCCGCACTCACCGGACCGATGAGAAGATAGATGATGCCATGTAGAATGAAGCCCGGACCGCCAAGACAGAAGAAGATGACTGCCAGCGTTACCGCAAACCAGGCTTTTGGCTGGCTCCAGGCTGAAAAGCGATACTTGAGCCACTTAAACAGTCCGGCGTAAGG
>CAYPBX010000005.1:0-19241 GCA_964409075.1 uncultured Candidatus Obscuribacterales bacterium | reverse complement strand
CGGCAACAGCAGTGATTACTGTCAGGGGATCGAACCACTCCCATATGCCGCCGCCCCAGATCAGGAGCTTACTGTCGCGGTCAATGCCTGGCACGATCCCGCGAGCCCCGGGAGATTGAGCCTTCGGTGGTTGGCAGGAGACGCCGAAGGGAACCACATCTATGAGCTTACGAAACGATCTATCCATTTTGTATAGATCTGGCGTGAGCCGCCCCAGGGAACAGAACCGCCCCAGCCAGTAGTCACGCTGCCTATCGGAGGCGCAAATGGAGAAATCGGCGAGCGTCATGTGCTTCTCCAGCACCTTGTGCATGAGGCGGTAGCTGGAGGATAAGGCGGCTGGCTCTTGTTCGAACTGGGCCAGGACTGCAAGCAGATACGGGTCATACAGATCGACTACCAGATGCTTTTGCAAAGCAGCCAGACCCGGATAAGGCTTGAGAACGTTGGCTTGCAGAAAGAGAATATCGTGCTGGCGGGCAAGTGCATACAGTTGCTGGCGGCTCAATCCGGTCACGAGGTTAAGCCTGGAGCCGGAGGCGGTGTCCTGGCGCAGATCCGACCGGGCAGGGCAGAAGAGCGTCGTCGGAAACTCGCTTGCTAGCTGCCTGCCTAGCTCCAGAGCGCGTATCGCAGGGCCGGCCATCTGGAGAGCCACCGGCTCGAGCGTTATACAAAGAACCTTGTGTTGCGGGTCCGACAACCTTATCTTTATCCAAATTGGCTGCGGTGGCTCATTATATCCCGTTAGAATTGAGAACTCACACCATGGGTGGATGAGAGAGCCAGATGAAGGTAAGCGTCATCATTCCTAACTGGAACGGCAGGAGATTTCTTGCCGGATGCCTCGATTCCTTAGGAGAGCAGAGCTGGGGCGACCTTGAAGTAATCGTTGTAGATAATGGCTCGCAGGACGGCTCACTGGAGCTGATCCGGGACTCCTGGGCTCATGTCCGCCTCATCTCCCTTGCAGAGAACAGAGGATTCAGCAAAGCTGTGAATGCCGGAATCCGTGCATCCTCAGCTCCCTTTGTCGCTCTGCTCAACAATGATACAGTGGTCGACCGAGACTGGTTGGTTTACCTTGTCGCGGCTCTGGAAAGGCACAGGCAGGCGGGCAGCGCAGCCTCAAAAATGCTCTCCTGGGGCGACAAGGCTATACTCGATGGAGCCGGGGACGGCTACAGGCGTGGCGGCCTGCCCGGGCGAATAGGCCACCGGGAGCGTGATTGCGGACAGTTTGACGATGAGCGTTACATTCTCGGGGCCTGCGGTGGCGCAGCGCTTTATAGGCGTTCGATGCTCGATGATATTGGGCTTTTCGACGAACACTTCTTCGCATATCTTGAGGATGTCGATCTGGCGTTAAGGGCTCAAGCGAGCGGTTATAAGTGCATCTATGTCCCGGAGGCAATCGTGTATCATCTCGGCTGCGGCACCACCGGCAGTGGCTTTCACCCTATGGTTGTGCGCCTCTCGGCGCAGAACAACTGGAACACCATTGTCAAGAACATCCCCGGGCGGCTCTTGTTTAAGTTTCTACCGCAGATTGCTTACTGGCAGGCCTTCTACCTGGCGGCAGTTATTTTGCGCGGCGGGCCAGGTAATGCGCTGGCATGGCTGGCTGGAACATTCAATGCCTTGAGACTCCTGCCTTCGATGCTGGCCGCCAGGCGGCAGATTAAGCTCAAGCGGCGGGTGCCGGTCTCTTACCTGGAGAGGATTATCCTGGAGTCGGAGCTTGATTTAGTCGCTTCACATGAGCGGCTGGCTGTCAAAGGTAGCAAAGAGGTTTCCCCGGAGTCAGTCGCTAAAACCTCCAGAGACTTCCATCTGGGTGGCCTCCAGTAAACGCATCCCAGTTCGAGGATAATCCCCTACCACACGGCACGCCCAGGGCTGTATATCGGTGCAGGCCAGGAAAGGTAAAGCGAGTCCAGCCTGCTGACATCTATGCTTCTCACAACTTAACCGATATCGGTTTAGTTGCGAAGTAACAGAGCACGGCAGGCTGTTAAGTAATCTTGGAGCAATCATACAGCTACCTGCTGGCGTACCATGACTTGGCAACGAAGTGGATTTAATATTTGAGAGTGCCTGGGCAGTCGGTCAATCTCGCCTCTGTACGCCCAGGCCCGGCTTTTCTGGCAGATGCAGGTAGCCTTGGTCGTAAATGACTCCCGCGAAGGGGTCATCACGTAAAAGCAATGCTCCGTCGAGATCCAGATAATCGACAAGCCCCTGAAGTTGAGCTGCAGCTGTTACGCCCAGGGAGGATTCAATCATGCAGCCGAACATGATCTGCATGCCGTGAGCCCTCGCAGCAGCAATCATCTTGAAAGCCTCCAGAATTCCGCCTGATTTGGCTAGCTTCACAACCACGCCGTCTATCGCGCCTGCCAGGCGCACCACATCAGCGGCCCGCCCGACCGACTCATCGGCGAAAATGGGCAGAGGCGAGCGCTCGCGGACAAACTGGAAGTCCTTTACATGAGCATACTTTGGCAGGGGTTGTTCGATGAACTCAACCTTGTTGTCAGCAAGAAACTCCGACATCTCTACCGCCTGCTTGGCTGTCCAGGCTCCGTTGGCATCCACGCGGAGAGTTACCTCAGGGGCCACGGCTCTTATAGTGGCGATGATCTCCCGGTCGTAGGGTGTGCCCTGCTTTACCTTCAGTGTGCGCCAGCCCGCCTCGAGAGCCTCTCTGGTCTTCTTTTCTATTGTCAGGAGAGTATCGATGCCGATTGTGAAGTCGGTTGCAGGTTTTGCCAAGCCCGAAAGCCCCAGCATTCTCCAGGTCGGCTGCTGGGTAATCTGTCCGGACAGATCATGGAGTGCCATCTCGACAGCTGCCTTGGCTGAGAAGTTGCCGGCTACAGATCGATCCATGCGCGCCGACATCTCACAAATCGCAAACGGATCGTCACCGAGGAGCTCATCTTTCTGCCATTGGCTGAGCACAGCCTCGACAGTGGCGGGAGTCTCGTTGTGATAGTGTGCCGGGGCCGCTTCCCCCAATCCTTCGTATCTATCCCACTCTAGAGTAACTAGTATGTTGGTGATCGTGGAGGTCGTCCCGTAAGAGATGCCGAAAGGGTAGGCAGTCGTTAGATACATGGGAGTAAAATTAAGCTTGATTTTGGGCACCGCCTGTCCTCCGGGCTGCAGTCAGTTTATTGCAAAAATGCAAATCTAAGCCAATACGGGCGGAAAGAACATAAAATTATCTATCGGGCAGCCGGGCGAATTGAAGGGCTGCAATACATGCATTTGTAGTGTCTGGCGCGTAAAGACAGGGGGACTGGAGAGGCAAAAATGGCTAACGCAAAGGAAGACGCCGACGAGGACAAGGGTCTCGAGCCTGAGGCTGAGCCTGGCGCCGACCTTGAGGACAGCGGTAAGCCAGAATCGGCTGGCGAACCTGAGCCAGAAGGTTCTTCATCCAGTTCATCCAGAATGGATTCGGTCAAAGCGTTCTTTCGCGCTCTGCATGCTGGTGAAGACATCACGCTCACCCAAGACGGCAAGCCGCTGGAGACACGTAACTCCGCTACAGGACAGTTGACAGCATCTGAGGCGGAGTATCTGCAAGAGCAGCTTGAAGAATTTGAGCGGCGCACAGCGGAAGCAGAGAATCTTTACAAGCGGATGGCGGCGGATTTCGACAACTACCGTCGCCGTGTGGACAGAGAACGGGAGGAGTTTGCCAACCTGGGCGCGCAGCGCGTCCTGGAGACAATGCTGCCGGCCCTGGATGACATGGATCGCGCTGTACAGAACCTGTCGGAAGAGATGGAGCCGGACAAACTTCTTGAGGGCATCAGGATCGTCACCTCCCGGATTATGTCGTGTCTGGAACAGGCAGGAATTAAGCCGCTGAAGGCAGTCGGGGAGCAGTTCGATCCTTACTTCCATGAACCTGTACAGCAGGTTAAGACAAGCAAGCATCCGGATGGGTCTGTGGTGGATGAGCTGCGTAAAGGATACACATTGAACAACAAGGTCGTTCGCCCTGCCCTTGTTACAGTAGCCAGCAATCCTGGAGAAACTGAGGCGGGTGGGAGCCCGGCGCAGGAGACGGAAGTGCTGGGACCGGCTGCTGCCGGCGCTGCCGGCAAAGGAAGCGAGGCGAGCGGCAAGAAGAGCAAAGGTGTCTCTGGCCAAGTCGAATCCAGCCCAGACGCCTCATCCGAGGCTGGCGAGGACGGCTGTTAAGCGCTATCCGGTTCCGACGGAATGATGGGACCGGGCAGCGGGAGGAAGGGATCCATTGGTGACCATACCGAAGCAAGATCTCTATGAAATCCTTGGCGTCGGGCGCAAAGCCCCGCTTGACGAGATCAAGCGTGCTTTCAGGAGCAAGGCGAGACTCTTACATCCAGATAACAAGGAAAGCGGTGACGAGCAGGCATTCAAGGATCTGGCAGCCGCCTATGAGGTTCTTTCCGATGAGCGCAAACGCTCCCTATACGATCGGTATGGTCACGACGGTCTCTCCGGCGGTCAAACAGGCTTTGAGGGGTTTGATCTGAGCGGATTCTCCGATCTTGCCGACATTTTCAATCACTTCTTCGGAACAGGTATGGGAAGCCGCAGGAGCAGGTCTGCTGCCGAGCGCGGCGCCGACCTCAAGTTAGAGCTTACGCTTGAATTTACAGAAGCAATATTTGGCACCGACAAGAAAGTAACTGTAATGCACCTCGAACGCTGCACCACCTGTGATGGTTCCGGCGCTGCGGCGGGAAGCAAACCTGTCACCTGCTCGACCTGTGGCGGGCAAGGCCAGGTTCAGCAGACGACTGCTACGTTTCTGGGGCATTTTACTCAGGTGCTTACCTGCCCTAACTGTAGGGGCGAAGGAAAAAGGATTGAGACGCCCTGCCAAGCTTGTCGCGGACAGACACAGCTGCGGAAGTCCCGCGAGATTGAGCTTACTGTTCCGCCTGGAATCGACAGCGGGGTCAGGCTGAGAATTCCCGGAGCAGGCGATGAGGGGCGCCGCGGTGGACCGGCAGGCGATGTGTATGTAATTCTAAAAGTCAAGGAGCACAAATTTTTCCAACGTGAAGGCAGAACCATTCATCTCAAGCAGCCAATTAGTTTTTCGCTAGCAGCGTTGGGGGGAGATATTATGGTGCCGAGCCTGGAGGGAGAGACAATACTCAAGGTGCCGGCTGGAACTCAGAGCGGAGCAACGATCACGCTCAAAGGTCTGGGTACCCCCTACCTCGATAATCCAATACGGCGCGGAGACCAGGTAGTGCATCTGGTCGTGGAGACACCGGAGCGTCTGAGCGCCGAGGAGAAGAATCTTTTTAGAAAGCTGGCCGAGCTTCGCGGGGAGAAGCTCAAGGTGGATCCTCATGAAGGAGGCGGCCAGTCCGGTGGGGGAACCAGAAGGAAGTCCTCTCGGTCAGAGAAAATGAGCAGTTCGATAATTGACAAGATTACCGATGTATTCAAGCCCAGGGATGATTCCAGCAGCGACTAGGTTCTTTGGACTTTGTCTAGCCGTATCAAAAACCATGATGCAAACGCTGCGTTGTGCCAGCCAGCCTACGTTTTGAAATTTGCTTTGGTACATTCGGTTACAATCCTTCTTCTTACAACGCTCCTGTATGCAGCGGGACTCTTCAGCTCATCACAAGCCACCAGGTTGCCTGAAGACCTGACCAAGAGCATTCTCCAGCAGTTTCCTGGCGCACATGTGCGGCTGGACGGATCGATTGAGACATCCGATGGCGATCTGTTTCTACCGGTTGTGCCGATAAATGCTCGCGCCAGTAACAGAATCGAGGTGGTCTGGCCGGACAGTCGGCAAGCACAGGTGGTCGTTCTAGCCAGCGGCTGGTGCTACCTGAAGGTGATCAGAAAGGGTGGACTGAAAAGCATAGCCTTACCGACTGAGCTTCCCGAGAAGATTTTGCACAGGCTGATGGCAGGCAGATTTCCTCCCGATCTTGTCGTTCCGGAGCGCTTCGTTCTGCCTTTGAGCCTCAAGTCGATAGCTGGTGACTGCGCGATTGAGTTGGGTGACGATGCCATGGTATCGCAAGGGGATTTCAGGCAGCCGAGCGAAGTTACATATTCGGGTCCTGGCTCGGCTCCCGGAGCTTTCTTCCTTACCTCCTTGAGTACCGGGCGTGTTACCTGGTTGGATGATCGCACACTTGCTAAAATAGCCGAATTTCCGACAGAAGGAACCCCCTGCCATTTGGCGTGCCTGGGCGGCAAACTGTACGTTGCCGACCAGGCTAAGGATAGAATCCTGGTGCTTGATCCTGGCAAGGGCAGATTCACGGCACAGATACACATGCCCAGACGCTCGGCCCCTACGGGGCTGGCAGGGGCACCAGGAGGGCGCCTGCTCTATGCTGCTGAGAGCGGGGCTGGCCGTATCGCCGTAATAGAGGCAGCCAGCGGCAAGACTCTTTTGCACACCAAAGTGCCGCCGGGCCCGGGAGCAATTAAAGTGACACCCAACGGGCACTTTCTGGTTGTTGTCAGCACAACCTCCGGTAAGGTCAGCATCCTGTCTACGATGAACCAGCGTCTCCTGGGCTCAGTGGCGGCAGGAGCGCATCCAACTGATGTGGCAATAACAGGCGACAGTAAGCTTGCTTACGTCTCCAATCGCAGATCAAATTCAGTGTCGATAATTCACATCTCCAGGCGTGAGCAGGTAGCGACCATCACCACTGGCAACAGTCCAACAGGACTTGCTCTCAGCCGAGACGATCGGGTTCTCTACGTGGCGAATGCTCGAGACAACACCATCACGGTTTACAATACCGACACCAGGGAAAAAACAGCCCAGATTGATCTGCCGCTCGATGTGGATTTTCCCAGCGCGATTTTCCTTTGCGAGCGGGACAAAAAGCTTCTTGTCTCCAGTGAAGCTTCAGGATTTCTGGGACTGTTGAACCTGGGGAGCCTGAAGTTTGAAGAACCGGTCCGCATCGGGCACTCCAGTCACGATATTATCTGGGCTCCTTTCGCCAGCCCGCCTGCTGTTAAAACCAACTGATGGGGATGGTGCCTGCCAGCTCGCTCAGGAGCCTCCGTAAGGCTCGTGCACTTTGTTGAGAAAGCGGGTGATGGTGGCCTGGTAGAGCAGATCCACTGTGCCGGTGGGGCCATTGCGTTGCTTGGAGACAATGATCTCTGCTTCGCCTCGCCTTTCGCTGTCAGGGTTGTAATACTCGTCGCGATAGATGAACATTACAATGTCGGCATCCTGTTCAATCGATCCGCTTTCCCTCAGATCCGAGAGAAGCGGGCGCTTGTTCTGGCGTTGCTCCACCCCGCGCGAGAGCTGCGAGAGGGCAATTACTGGCACCTCCAGCTCGCGGGCCAGCGTCTTCAGGCTGCGGGAGATCTCGGATACCTCCTGTACCCTGTTGTCGGTCTGCTTCCTGCCCTGCATGAGCTGGATGTAGTCGATGATCACAAGTCCGAGGTTCTTCGTCTCGGCTTTGAGCCGGCGGCATTTGGCGCGAATATCCAGCGCGGTAATGATAGCCGAATCGTCTATATAGATAGGTGCTTCGCCCAGGTTCCCCATGGCTGTGGCCAGCTTGTTCCAGTCGTTGTTCTGCAGATAGCCGGAGCGCAACCGGCTGGCATCAATCTCGGCAATGCTGCAGAGCATCCGTTGTACAAGCTGCTCTCTGGACATCTCCAAGCTGAAAACAGCAACCGGGATCTTCTTCTCTATCGCTACATGTTGGGCAATATTCAGGGCGCAAGAGGTCTTGCCCATCGAAGGCCTGGCAGCAACAATAATCAAATCCGAGGGCTGGAAGCCTGAGGTGAGAGCATCAAGGTCATAAAAGCCGGACGGAATCCCAGACAGGCAGTCGCGGTTCTCATAGCGCTCCTCTATCCTGGCAAAGGACGCTTCGACTATCTCGCGCACATGCTCCAGTTTCCTGAGGTTCTTGCGCTGGGCCAGGTTGAAGATGAGATGCTCGGCTCGGTCGAGAGCAAGATCAGCATCCAGGTCATCATAGCAGGTGGAGACAATCTCGGTGCCTGCCCTGATCAGGTTCCTCAGGACAGATTTCTCGTGGACCAGGCGGGCGTAATAGTCCAGGTTGGCGGTAGTGGCTACAGAATCCGCCAGCTCGACCAGATACCTGTTGCCGCCAACCTGCTCCAGCTTGCCTTCGTCTTTCAGGTATTGCGATACGGTGAGAATGTCGATCGGCTCGTTGTTCTCGAACAGATCGAGCATGGCGGCATAGATCACCTGATGCGCCTTTCTGTAGAAATAGTCAGGCTGGTCGAGCACATCGAGCACGCGCGTGATACCCTCGCCGCTGACAAGCAGTCCGCCCAAAACCGCCTGCTCCGCCCCCATCGATTGTGGTGGCAGCCTTTCTACAGGCGCATCGGCAATTGAAAGCTCCGCGCTCATCTTTCTCTACCGTAGATTGTGCGGACCCTTAGATAACGAATGACCGACCAGAAAAGTTCAACACGAAAAGCTGCCAACCGGACAGGCATATCTTTCGCCTATAGACCGGATATGCCCGTCTGGTGAGACTTCTTAGCATCATTAGGATAGACGATTCGACTGTCCAGGCCGAATGAAAAATGGTAGGCAGCAGGGAAGTTTTTTTAAGGCGCCAATCTGCCCAGTCTGGCAGGATGCCTGTGGTTTCAATCTGCTTCCAGGGAGGATGTATCGCCCACGGGCAGGCCCAGATCCCAGGCTTTCAAGAGGCGGCGCATAATCTTGCCACTGCGGGTCTTGGGCAGGCTGTCGCGAATCTCGATCTCGCGCGGATATGCGTGGGCCGATAGCTTCTTGCTGGTGAACCTCTTAATCTCCTCGATGAGATCATCAGATGCTTTTACACCGTTGGACAGAACTATGAAGGCCTTGATGATCTCGCCGCGCTCCTTGTCCGGTTTTCCGATGACGCCTGCCTCGGCTACAGCCAGGTGCTCGACGAGGACCGACTCGACCTCGAAAGGCCCGACGCGATGACCAGCTGTATTAATAACGTCATCGGCGCGGCCGACAAACCAGAAGTAACCCTCCTCATCGATCCAGGCGTTGTCGCCGCTAAAGTACCAGCCGGGAATACGGAAGTACTCCTTGTACTTCTCTTCGTTGCGCCATATCTCCCTGAGCATTGCTGGCCAGCCAGGACGGACCACGAGCCTGCCGAGCTTGCCTGCCGGTAGCTCCGCTCCGTCATCATCAACCACAGATGCGTGTACTCCCGGGAGCGGCTTGCCCATAGAGCCAGGTTTTATGGGCAGGCAGGGCAGGTTGGCGATCAGTTGCATGCCTGTCTCCGTCTGCCACCAGTTGTCGTGAATCGGCAGCCCAAACACTTTCATCCCCCAGCGCACGACCTCGGGATTGAGCGGCTCGCCGACGCTGAGTATGTGACGGAGGCTGCGTAAATCATGCTCAAAGACGATATCTTCACCTGCCTTCATAAGCATGCGCAGTGCTGTTGGCGCTGTGTACCAGACAGTGACCTTCAGCTGATCGACCACTCCGTACCAGCTCTCGGCATCGAAGCGGCCTTCATAGGTAACTATGGAAGCACCGTTGGACCATGGTCCAAAGATACCGTACACGGTGCCAGTAACCCAACCCGGATCGGCAGTGCACCAGTAAATATCGTCCTCGGCCAGGTCCAGCACCCATTTGCTGGTCATGTGCTGACCGAGGATGTCGTTATGGACATGCAGAACGCCCTTGGGCTTTCCGGTGGTTCCTGACGTGTAGAGAAGGTAGAGCGGATCCTCGGGATCCATCCGCTCGGCCTCCAGCCTGTCTGAATAGGCAGCGGTAAACTCCCTGAAGGCGAATTCCCGCTCACCCAACTCTCGCTTCTCAGCACCAACTACTATCACGTACTGCAGATCGGGCAGCTCGGAGCGCACCTCGTCAAGCCTTCCCTTGAGCTCGGGGGTTGTAATAATCACCTTTGCCTGGCTGTCCGCGAGCCTGTCTCTCAAGGCATCAGGACCGAAGGCCGAGAAGAGAGGCCCGACCACACCACCGACTTTGGCAATAGCAATTGTGGCGATATACAACTCCGGTATGCGTGGCAGGAAGACGAATACGCGATCGCCTTTCTTTATGCCCAGATCCTTTAAAGCATTACCAAGCTTGTTTGCCTCCAGCTGGATCTCTTGAAAGGTAAACTTCTTCACTTCGTTGGTGACATCCACATAATAGAGTGCCACCTTGTTGCGGCGTCCTCGGCTCAAGTGTCTGTCGATAGCGTTGTAAGCAGCATTGACTTTACCGCCAGCAAAATAGGAGATCTCTGCTTTTGCATCCTCCCATGAGAAGGTCGCATAAGTGCTTTCATAGTCGCTCAAATTAGCATGGACCGGACACTTCTTGATAAGCTCCCGGCGAACTCCGCGAGGAGCTCTTGTCCTGTTCTCTCTCGTCTTTGTTTCGCGCTCCATCGCCTGTATTTTCAACTCCTGCACTTGCCCGCCCTCCTGAGACCTGCACACAATCGATGTCGCCGGTAATCTGCGGTGAGTCGTACAGTTTAACCTGCATCGCCGTGAGCTACCTTGAGTCTCATTAAGGATTCTCAATGATCTTAAGTGAAGCTGGCAGCGCCTCAAGCAATCATTTAGTAAGATGTGCAAGCTGAGCCCGGCGCACCCCCACTCATGCAGGGAGATCTCTTAGGGACAGCCCCCGGAAAACAAGACTGGTGCCTGTCTGTATGCCCAGCATGTCGGCACAATTTATAGCTGGGTACCGGCAAGCGTGCTTGAAGGTGAATTGTTTCTAGAGGAAGGAGGAGCCAATATGACCGCTGCGATGAAAGCGATGTTGGTGCGCGAGCACGGAGGACCGGGAGCCATTACCGCCTCCCAACTACCGCGACCGGAGCCGGGCGTTGGTGAAGTCCTTTTGCAGGTCAGGGCTACGGCACTCAATCACCTGGATGTCTGGTGCCGCCAGGGAATTCCAGGGATCAAGCTGCCGCTCGTGCTCGGATGCGATGTAGCTGGTGAGGTTGCCGAGGTCGGGCCGGGCGTTGAGCACATAGGACAGGGAGACAAGGTCTTGGTCTCACCTGGGCTCTCATGTAATACCTGCAGGTATTGCCTTAAGGGTCTGGACAATCTCTGCCGCTTCTACCACATTCTCGGAGCCGGCAGGAACGGGGGCTATGCAGAATATGTATCAGTTCCGGCAGTCAACTGTCTGCCGATACCGGAGCCGCTTGACTTTTACGAGGCAGCTTCGGTGCCGCTCACTTTCCTCACGGCCTGGCACATGCTAGTCAGCCGGACTGGTCTGCGTCCTGGCGAGACGGTGCTGGTCGTAGGCGGAGGCTCCGGTGTAGGGGTGGCAGCGATTCAGATCGCCAAACTTCTACGCGCCTACGTTTTCGCAACAGTAGGCAACGAAGAGAAAGCTGCCAAAGCAAAGGAGATGGGTGCTGATGCGGTGATAGTCCACAGCCGCGAAAGTATTGTCGACCAGGTGAAACAACTCACTGGAAAGGCAGGCGTGAATGTTGTTTTTGAGCACGTAGGGCCGGCCGTCTTCAGCGACTGTCTGTCCTCATTGGCGGTGAACGGGCGCCTGGTAACATGCGGCGCCACTACTGGACCGACCGCTGAGATCGACATCACCCGCCTCTTCATGAAGCACCAGTCAATCTACGGATCGATTATGGGCACAAAGGCGGAGCTCATTGAGCTCCTTCCCTTCTTCACGCAGGGACTGCTCAGGCCGGTTGTGTACAAGGTATTGCCACTATCGGAGGCGGTCAGAGCACATGAATTGATGGAATCTCGCCAGCATTTCGGCAAAATTGTCCTGGACCCGATGCAATGAAGCGGGCTTGCGCAATCCGATTCCGCTTAATCAACACAGCTTTGCGTTAAGCGCGTTCAATTACGGATCACTTTGTACCTATTCTGAATGACACCGGAGGCAAGCTGCCGCGTGCTCATCAATTCAAGGTTCATTCTAACCTGCAATTTCCCGAACATTGGCAGTCCTGTTCCGAGTATATAGGGATAGATGCTAGTCCTAATCTCGTCAATGGCCTGGGCCTGGGCAAAGCGGCCGTTCGTTTCGCCACCGCCCGATAGGACTGCGCTGATAAAGCCATCAGCCTGAATCTGCCTAATAATGGTCCGAACCTCGCCGCCTACATATCTGATACCACTACGAACTGGAGCCTCGACAGCATAGCCCTTAGAGGTGCAAACAAATGTGGTTGTGCCGGGGATTGGGTAAATTACCTGCTCATACTGCTTGAAGGTTCTCCAGCCAACAATGACACAGCCAGCCTTGCGCACGGCCTCGACAAACAGTCTCTCGTCATCCTCTGTTACCCAGTCCGAATCACCATTACTCTTTGCGATAAAGCCATCCAAGCTGATTGCAGGGTAAAATAAAATCTTCATCACTGTGCCGCCTTCATTGAGCTTGCTTAAGCGCTATCGCTCCGCACTTATAGCAGGGAACGGTCTTATCAGGCATCAATCGAATTGAAGCTCGAATCGTCTCCAGGGAAAACAAGACAGCTCTGTATAGCGAATCCACTTTGGGATTATCTTGAAATACCTCATACCTGCAAACTGCTCGAATCGGATTGCATCTGGGAACTTACGAAGATGAACGGCTCTGCATGCCTCAAGATCTGGTGCTGACAGCTCGAGTGCTCTTCCCTCATACTGAAGAGTAGCATCTCTTTCCCAGCCGACGGCAAGCGCAACGCACGGGTTAGACAACAGGTTGCTGTACTTCCTGAAGATCGAGTAGGTGTCGAAGACGACCTCAAGTGTTGGCAGCTCAGAGAACTCGATAACGGCTGCTTCTGGCTGGTTGCCCAGATTAGCAGTTGCCAGAACAGCAAGAGTGTGCTGACGAAGAAAATCATATACAAAGCTCATCTTGTCTGCAACATGTAGCTCCTCAATCGGCAGATCGGTTTTATGCATTTGTTGCTCCGCTAGTCAAGAACAAATAGCAAAGAAACGCCGACATTCATGGCACATACGTGTTAGCTGGTGTCAAGTATGGGCGAATTTTGTCCACCAGCAAAGGAAATGACTTGTACCCACTTTGAGCGTTCAGGTGACCACCCCCTGGTACAACCACCAGCGATACGGATAGGGCATCAGCTAGCGCCTTTCCTTTTGCAAGCGGGACATATGGATCGTCATCGCCATTAATGACAATGCATGCTCCGCCTCGTTCTTTAATCCGCTGCCAGTTGAATTCCTTTGAGACAAAAGTCTCGTTAATCTTATCATAGTCGGGCAAGCCTAATTTACCTGTAAAGCCAGCTATGAGAAAGGTAGCGGCAACATTGGATGCGTCTTGGCTATCCAGCAGATTAAGAATGAAGCCTGCACCCAAGCTATGCCCGACAAGTATCGTTTTGTGATCGACCCTGCCCACTTGTAAGCGAAATGACTCTCTCCAGGCTTCAAGACTCTGTCCTACGGGGGTAGGAAATTTTGGAATGATCGCTTCATGTCCGGTATCTTCGATTTGAGATTTCAGCCATGGAAACCAATTGTCACCAGGGCTTGCATAACTACCATGCACAATGACGGCCTTCATGGAAATGCGCGACCTCTCAGAGTACAAGCAGGGCCGATGTCTAGTTGCCCAAAGCGCTGTAGTATGACAGCAGAGCGCTGGGTTCGACCTTTACCTAATATTATATTGCCTCCTCCGCTCACAAAAGGCTTCCGCAGACTTCGGTGAATGCTCCTGGAATCATCGACGAGCCTTGGAGAAAAGGACAGACAGTTGAAAAAGTGATCGGCAGCTGCTGCTTTTATCTGCTGTGCGTCTTATACTGCAAATAATGATCCAGACATGACAGATTCTCGGGCGTGTGCGACCCTGTGACCAGGGCGGCATCTCTGTTGCCACAGTCCTGCCTAATAGGCACTACGCAGAGCATGATCAACACACACAGCATGAGGAATCGTGTTGTTATAGCTAGTTTCCTTGTTGAGCATAGCAGAAGATGATCTTTTCTAATCCTCATTACAGGTTGACAGATACCGAGCTTGTAAACGATGTCCATTCAAAACTGAATGCCACTATTCTTCACAAGAGAGTCGAAGTACGAGATGAAGAGGAGGTGAAAGCCGGCCTTGCTTATGCACGTAAATCAGGCAAGCCTATCTGTATCTCGGGATGTCGGCATGCGATGGGGGGTCAGCCCTTTCGCGGCGGTGCAATCATGCTTGACACCCGCTCAATGAACAGAGTTCTCGCCTTCGATCGGAAAAAAGGCTCAATTGAAGTCCAGGCCGGCATAACCTGGCCAGATATTGTTGCCTATCTGCGGCAGATTCAGCCATCGCATGATCCTGCCTGGTCGATCGCTCAGAAGCAGACAGGTTGCGATCAGCTCATGATTGGAGGGGCTATCTCAGCAAATATTCATGGGCGAGGATTGCGCATGAAACCATTCGTAGCTGATATAGAATCCTTTCGCATGGTACTTGCCGACGGTAAGTCTATCGACTGCAACAGACAGCACAACGAGCATTTATTTCGGCTTGCGGTAGGTGGGTACGGACTCTTTGGGGTGATAACCAGTGTGCGGATTAGGCTCATTCCACGCAGGCTGTTACGAAGACGGGTGGAGATAACGAGCTCAATTAGTCTTTACAATCACTTTCAGTATAGTATCGTAAACGGTGCCGTGTATGGTGACTTCCAATTTGCTATCGATTCGTCAAGTCCAGACTTCCTTCATCGCGGCATCTGCTCCACCTATAGCCCGGTTGATGCGTCTCATGCAGACCTTGCACAAAACAGTGTTCTCAGCATGGACGATTGGCGAGAGCTCCTTGTCCTTGCTCACACAGACAAAAAGCGCGCCTTTCATAAATACTCGGAGCATTACCTTCACACAGACGGGCAGCTGTATTGGTCAGACATCTTTCAGCTAAGCACGTATCTAAACCACTACCACTCTGAGCTGGATGAGCAGGTGGGTGCTGCCTTAAGGGGAAGCGAGATAATCACTGAGCTGTACGTGCCGCAGGCGGCAATCAGCAGGTTTCTTGCGCTGAGCGCAGAGCTGCTCCTGGAACATGATGCAAACGTCATCTACGGTACTGTTCGTTTGATTGAAGCAGATGATGAGACCTTTTTGCCCTGGGCAAGGTCGCGGTATGCGTGTGTTGTGTTGAATCTCCACACAGATCACAGCTGTCAGTCTTTATCTTCTGTCGCCGATACCTTCCGAGCCTTGATTGATCTCGCAGCCTCCATGGGCGGAAGCTTTTATTTGACTTATCATCGCTATGCTCGTGAGGATCAGGTTCTCAGATGCTACCCGCAGTTTGCATCTTTCCTCCGTGAAAAAGCTCATTATGACCCGGAAGAGCTCTTTCAGAGCGACTGGTATCTTCACTACCGTCACCTGCGGCAGCAGAATTGATGCGCAGAAGTATACTCCAATGGGATTAATGAGGTGGTCTTGAAACACATGCACCAAACTGGTTGGTGAATTTCCATTCTATGTAAAATTGACAACATCCTGGACAGTATGTACGTGAAATGTCAACGGATAACGGTTGAGTTACCGGCCCAAGGTATTTCAACGGGTTGGTGGTTGGATTCTCAGTCATTCGATAGCTCGTATAGATTACCTAATGGATAGTTTATCTGGTGCTGTGAGCTCTGTGGCGATAGGGTAGGAAGGGCCGTGTTTTGTTCGAGACCGGATGGTATAGCCGTAAGAGCATAACTCATCGCGTTCCAGCGTCTAGGAGGGCTCAGATACTCGGGTAGCTGAATTCATGAGAGAGATGCAGGGAGTACCGTTACTGTAGGAGCGGTTACATAGTTAAGCATCTCCCGTACGCCTATTATCCTATGTCTCAGGCAAGCGTCGAGTAGGGATCCGCGTTGCCAGCGCGTTCTGTCCCTGTAGCACCAGTAAGCAGCAAGATAATTCTGTAGATATTTTCGGCTAATGCCGTGCCAGGTAGCAAAAACACACTCAATAAAGTCAGCAATCGTCGCTGCTGCTGTAGCTGTGTGTGCTGTATCGGAACTTGACTGGCTGCCAGTCCTGGCTGTTTCACTGTCGGTGGCCAGTCTGTAAACATCTCCGGCTCGACGTTCAACCAGGCCGTCAAGTTCCATCATGGTAAGCGTTGCTGACAGCTCGCCGGCTTTAAGCTTCATGCGCAGGCACATTGTATCAAAGTGCAGCGGCTGATCGCACAACAAGTCGTAAAGTTCTTTATACTTTCCGAAGAGGTTCCTTGTGCCTTCCCCGGAGCAATCGTTGAGCCCGTTCTCGCTGGGGCCGACTTCTGTACAGCGTGAGTCAGGAGAGGAAGTCTTTGAAAGGCCTGGATTGAGGGGTGCAATATCCTGCGCATTTGCAGCAGCACCCGGGTGCTGGGAGGACGTACTGTCTGTATGCCCATCGAGCTCATTCTTGCCCGCTCGCTCTTGCTCGGCTGCAGGGTGTGCTCTGGCAGGCGTTTCGCGGCTACGCTTACGAAACACGGGCAGGAAGAGCACCGAGGGCACTCTGGGAGCATCCTCTCCCATCTGGCCCCTGATAACAACTGTGAGCTTTCTTAGTAGATCAAGGGCAGATGACTGCGCTATGCCAGTAAGTTTGTGCAATTTAGAGGAACTAATGACCAGTCCGTCCTCCATCAGGCGAATTGCAAACAACCATGGTTTGGCAACCCGCATACGGTTAAAGAAGGTTCCAGCAGTAATCCAAGAGACCTTCTTGCAGTGCTTGCATGTCATCATCCTGCTGCCGTAGCCTCTGTCGATCGCAGAAGTACCACAATGATGACACCGGAAGAGCTGTCTGGAGTTTGCTATTTTATAGATCTCTTCCAGGCAGTCCTTCTCAGTGGGAAATTGGCGGTTAAAGCGCGCCCAGGCGATGGCAAGCTGCTCGTCTCGGCTCATCGACAGGTTACCGTCTGCATCGGGGATAGATTTCATTGTTTGCATATGTGACTCCCTAATCCTTAGTTAATGAACGAAATTGATGGGACAATGGTTCAATTGGGTTAAACAACCATTGCAATTGACAGGTAGGGAACAGCAGGCTCCGTGCATGAGGGCCCAATGTCGGGGCATCTAAAAAACTCAACCGTTAACGGCTGACCTTCTCAGGTAAAGATCTATGACTGACTAATGTGGTGTGACTGAACTGAGCGAATCACTCGAAATACCATGAGATCGAGACTGATTGAATCGCCAGGATCAAGCATGGTGATTCCGAGGCAGTCCTGAACGTACCTGCCACTAGCGTGAGTTTCCGCAAATAGCGGTTTTAAAGCGGACATTCGCAGTCCTGGAATTCAGTGGTGGATTGAATTCCGGGGAGTTGACTTTGGCCGATTTTGTGTGTACACTAGCAATTGAAAATTTGAGAACGTGTTTACGCTCAGCGGAGCTGGGTTAGAGACGCTCCTAGAAATCAAGCTGTACACTAATGCCGAGTCTGCAGAAGTATTCCGTAAAAGGACATGAGTACTTCCGCATTGTTGAATCCCGACGCATCAAAGGCAAATCTCGCCCTATCCCCATCTTGCACATCGGCACGCGCGAAGAACTGATTAAGCGCCTTCTAAATCCTGGGCACGGGCCCAAGCGAATTCGCTCTTTTCAGCATGGCGATATTTCTTGCCTCAAGGCAATCGCCGACAGGCTAGACGTGTGTGGAATCATTGACCGGCACGTTCCCGGACGCCGGCGAGGATTATCGGTGGGCACCGGTCTTTTGCTTTGTGCGATGAACCGCGCTTCCAAGCCTGTATCAAAGCGAGCCTGGGCTGATTGGGCCAAGGGAACGTCGATTGAAAAATTCTTTTCCATTCAATCAAGTCAATTGACCAGTCAGCATTTCTGGGATCAGATGGATGAGGTGAGCGAATCGGCTCTGGAAGCCATTGAGGATGAATTGACTGCCAAGGTTATCAAAGAGTTCGAGATTGATCTTGATACCATCTTCTATGACACGACCAATTACTTTACATACATTGCCACCACCAATGAGCGTTCCACCCTGACGAAAAGGGGGAGGAATAAGCAGAAACGCAATGATTTGAGGCAGTTTGGTTTGGGGCTACTGGTATCACGAGATGGTGATGTTCCTTTATGTTCCCATGTTTACAGAGGAAACATGCCAGAGTCAAAGGTGTTTCCTGAATCGCTAACACGTATCAGACAAAAGCTGGAGCGCATTGCCTTTGCTCTGGAGGATCTAACCCTCGTCTATGACAAGGGCAATAATTCAAGGAAGAATCAGGCACTGGTGGACGGTCAGGAGCTTCACTATGTAGGTTCCTTGGTGCCAACTCAGCACGCAGATCTCTTGTCCATTGCAAAGGCAGAGTACAAGCCGTTAGGTGATGGCAAGCTTAAGGATGTCCCAGTGTATCGGTTAAAGAAAGTTCTTTGGGGAGCTGAACGTACACTGGTACTATTTATCAGCGATCGGCTGTTGCGTGGACAAATAGCCGGGTTGCAACAACACCTCAATAAGTGCTTGCTGGAACTTGAGGAATGGCAGCAAAGCCTGAGCAACCCAGGCAGCGGTCCGCAAACAGCAGAGAGCGCAAAAAAACAAATCGACGCATTGCTGTCTGCCCAGCACATGAAGGAAGTTCTGAAGGTGGAGTACAACCCCAGACGCAAAGGCGCCAACAGACTCTCATGGAAGCTCGATCAGGAAAAGATTGATCATCTCGTCACCGAGGTTTTTGGCAAACGTATTTTGATGACAGATCGCCACGACTGGTCTTCCGAGGAAATTATTCTCGCCTATCGCGGCCAGAGTAAAGCAGAATCGAACTTCAGGCAGACAAAGGATCCAGATCATTTGGCTGTTCGTCCCCAGTATCACTGGACGGACCAGAAGGTTCGCGTCCATACTTTCATTTGCCTGCTGGCTCTAATGCTGTCCCGCCTGCTCGAACGAGAAGCAAGACGACATGATTACAAACACTGCTTGTCTGGATTGTTGGACGAGCTGGCAACAATCAGACTCGCGCTCATTATGACTCCCGGCAACTCCCAAAGGGCCCCTGTCGACTGCCAGTGGCAACTCGAAGAAGCTGACCAGAACACCTTATCTCTATTCCTCAAACTCGTTCCCAACCGCGAACCGTTCGTGTATACAGTCGCCAATGGCTGAGAATCCCCTACCCGCCTCATTTTTCAGATCTTGATTACCGGTGATTCCGGAAACTCACGCTAG
>CAYPBX010000004.1:0-21004 GCA_964409075.1 uncultured Candidatus Obscuribacterales bacterium | reverse complement strand
TCCGACATAACAAGAACTCTGTCGGCATTTGTCCACAC
Source organism: uncultured Candidatus Obscuribacterales bacterium (assembly GCA_964409075.1). Taxonomy (GTDB): domain Bacteria; phylum Cyanobacteriota; class Vampirovibrionia; order Obscuribacterales; family Obscuribacteraceae; genus CAYPBX01. Next base: position 20,966 of record CAYPBX010000004.1, on the reverse strand, counting down.
CATCACCGGTGCACTCGCCAAAGGTGACAAGGTTACCCTTGTCGGTTTTGGCACTTTCGAGCGCCGGAATCGCAAAGCCCGTACAGGGCGGAATCCGAGAACCCTGGCTCCGCTGAGAATAGCTGCGGCCAAGGTGCCTGCCTTCCGTGCAGGCAAGGAGCTCAAAGAGATCGTCAACGGCAAAGTAAGACAGCCGGGTCTCAAGCTCCAGAAGCCCAAGGCCAAGCCGGCCAAGAAGGCTTCGAAGGCAACCAAAAAGGCTGCCGGTTCAACCAAAAAGTCCTCTCGCAAGAAAGGACGCAAGTGGTAAGAACCGGACTCGATTAAACCTTTCTGGTTGGATTAGGTTAGGGAAGATAGATTCCAATCCACTTTTAACGAGGGCTCACGAAATGGGCTCTCGTTTTTTTCTCTCAACAATGAGTCCAACCATTGCAGCACTGCGCCAATCTTTATTGATTACAAAAACTTATAGGTTGTAAACAGAACGTACCTGTTGGGTTTAATAGATCAATTTCGTTATTGTTCTGGTTGTAAATAAACAATCAAAATAAGGCCTCTCGTAATAGTTTCCAAGCAGTTTCTAGAAGACCCCAAAGAAAAACTTTCTAGCTGAGCCAGCAGCATGGATTTGTTTGGCCTCCTGCATGTTTGTCGCCTAACAGACGAAGGGGCCGCTTACGACCACGGCTCATTCGTATCAGCAATCCAGAAGGTGGACCATGCCTGTTATCTCTTTGTCCCTTGACCTGCTTCACCAGACTCTGAGGGGGTCATGTGAATGGCTCACTCAGATGTTGTCCGGCCCCCTGGCGCAGACAGTCTGGTCTTTTCTGCCAAACATTCTTGTTGCCCTGGTCCTCGGTGGGCTCATCGGTTTCGAGCGCTGGCTGAATCACAAGGTGGCAGGTGTGCGCACTCACATGATCATCGCCGTGACTGCGTGCCTGATTACCGTGTGCGGTGTAATGATAGCTAATGCCACGACCGGAACCAGCAGCGCAACGGATGCGACCAGGCTGGCTCACGGTATGCTGGCCGGAATCGGCTTCGTCGGCGCAGGGGTGATTCTGCGACGTGGAATCACCACTCAAGGAGTCACGACCGCAGCCACTATCCTCCTGGCTGCCTCTGTAGGCATTGCAGCTGGATTCGGCTTTTTTGCCCTGGCAATCGCATCGACCATCATTCTCATGATCTCTGCTTACCTGGTAGATCGCCTGATGCCGACCTACGACACAGGCGGGCATACTGTTGAGGTTTGCTGCCCGGCTGAAAAATTTGCCGAGGCCAGGGGGCTTCTTGGCAAGGGCTGCCGCATCGATTCAATCATCAAGCGCCAGGGCAACATCGAGTTTCGCGCGCACACTGAGCTGAGCACGCCCGAGCTGGAGAAGGTCCTCGAGTCAATCGTGAACAGCGAGGATATCGTCTCCATCCGCCTTATCCACGGCGATCAGATTTCCGATTGACCGGTCCAATAACCCGGCAACGTCAGGACATCTAAGTCCGCGTGCCTGATCTTCTTCACCTTCGGCGCCTTTTAACGGAAAGGTCTTCTCATGAAGCGTTGGAAGATATTGATCTGTGCGCTGCTTGTAGTCAGCGTATCCTTTTCCGGCGGAGTCTGGGTAGGCATCCGACTCGACCCGGGAGTCGATCCGCAGAATCACATCGCAACCGTTTTCACACCATACGATGACGGACTGAGTGAATACCTGCGGCTGCTCGACCGCGCCCAGCACTCCGTGCACATAGCAGCCTACTCCTTCACACATCCGGCGATCACCGACAAGCTCATCGAGCTGAAGGAGAAGCGCGGTGTTACTGTGCGCGTCATTCTGGACCTGTCGCAGAGCCGAAACAGCCACGAACAGGCTCAGATAGAGCGACTGCGCCGTGCCGGCATCGAGGTGGTGATCGGCAAATCTGCCGCTTATGGGCAGATAATGCACCACAAATACACGATAGTAGACGGGCTGTGGGTGTACAGCGGCAGCTGGAATTTCTCGAAATCCGCCAACAAGCAAGCCAACTTCCTGGATTTCATCGGGTCTCCCAGGAGGGCACGGCTCTTCCTCAAGAACTGGCAACAGATGTACGACTTCATCACGTCCAAGCCCCCATCTCCCTGACCCTGTCAAGCCTGACTGTGATCGACCGATCACAGCGCTACAGGCAGGGAGCGTCCTGTTCATGATGCGGACCGGGAACGTAAGCGGGCTCGGCCTGGTCGCCAATTTCAGGCACCGGTCATCAACGTTCTCTACGGCTTTGACAGATCTTGCGACTCGAGCACCAGAAGCACTGACTCTGGTGTTGGTCAGGAAAACAACCAATCTCAAGAGGGAACAGGAATGAAGATCGCCATCCTCCTAGTCGCCCTGGCGGCGGTAATTTTTGTAATCAGTCGAATTCGGCTCTGGTGGAGGGAAGGCCGGAAGCTCAGGCAAAGCGGCTATCTTCCTCCGAAACCGACCTGGCTGGCTGGCGCTGTCATGTCCATAGCAGCCAGGGTTCTAGTCTTTTCGGCGTGGGATCCGTGAAAGTGATCGGGCGCAAAAACATCCGCTCCTGCAAAGGCAAGCGTGTCGTCATCGCTCCAAATCACACCTTCGAGCTGGACTTCGCCATGACCAGGAAGGGAACTGGACTGCTCTTCAGGTATCTGGCCCATTGCGACGAATTCAAAGGAATCCGCGGCTTTCTGGGTGCCTGGACAGGCGGCTTCGGGGTGAATCTCAAGACCGAGAACGGCGGAGAGAATGCGCGCATAGCCTGTGTGAAGGCGCTCAAGCAGAACGAGAGCAGCAAGCTGCTCATCTTCCCGCAGGGCAAGCTCATTCGCGACAATATCCTGAGAGCCGAGGAGTTCAAGACAGGCGCTGTCAGGATCGCCAGACAGGTGGCGGAGGAGACAGGCGAGCCGGTTGTGATTCTTCCAGTGGCTCTCTATTACAAGCAGAATCCGTGCGAATCCAGTCGATTGAATCGTCTCTTCCACAAGCTTGGCCTGCGCTTCACCAGATCAATGTTCAGCTACACCAATTATGGTGGCTGTGTGGTAATCGGCAAGCCAATTGCAACACAGTCCCTGCCTGAAGATCCCCATGCAGCGACAGAGGTTCTCCGCAAAGAGATCGATGCGTTGCTTACCGTAGCCAAAAGCAACTAACAACCGGACCAATCTCTCAACAAATCAACCGGAGAGAGTTTGATGAAAACAGCAGTTGCAACACTGTGGCTAGAGCCTCTTTCAATTCTATTGGTGGCACTGGCATTACTGTGCGCGTTAATCGCTCTCATTGCGCCTTGCTTCAAAAGGATGCGAGATTACATCCGCAACGTAACCACCTGTGGATATCTCGCTTCGGCGCCAAAACCAGGGGCTGTCCGCTTTCTTCGCTTCCTAGCCAGGATTATGGTAGGAATCCAGGTCGGCAGAATCACGGTGATTGGCAAAGAAAACCTCAAGCGTGTGAGGCGAAAGATAATCACACCGAATCACCCCCACTACATCGACCCTGGTGTCATTACCCTCGTCATCAAGGAGCCGGCCAGATACATGGCCGCCAGTGGGGTTGCGAAGTTCGCCTGGGGCCTGGGCGCATTGATAGGAGGTCCTTGCGGCGTCTTTTCTGTCGATCTCACACCAGGAAAAGGCGGGCCGGCAAAGGATGCCGCCGTGCGCGCGGTGACTGGCGGGGAGATGGTGGTGATGTTTCCGGAGGGGTGGGCGTACGTCGATGGCAGCAGCGGGCCCTACAAGACTGGCGCTGTGCGCATCGCCACCGAGTCTGCCGAAAAGCTCAACGAGCCGGTCTATCTGATACCGGTGCATCTACGGTACGGCAGATACCCGGGCAGATGGATTCGCAAGATTGGACCGCCAATGGAGTATCTGGTTCTCTTCCTGCTCTTCTGGCTCTACCGGCGCGGTGTGACTGTAGTCATCGGAGAACCGATCTCCTCGGCTGATCTTCCGGATGATCCCCGTGCAGCCACCGAGATCCTCAAGGAGCGCATCCTCAGCCTGGATCCCCAAGGAAGGGAAGATCAAAACTCCCCTGCCTGACAACAGTCCGTGCAACAGAGTTTCCATGCGCAGCTGCCGTGACGAATCGGTCAGCGGCGGCTGCTACCTTTTTCCCAAGAGAGTCCTCTTGCAGGTATTTTGTGGCAGCCTTCACGAGCAGCCCACCGCCTCTTTGCCCTGACCATCAGTCGAGTCTCAACCCGAGGCCGTCTGTAGAAGCCCAAAGTACAGGAGATTCCACCATGTTCTGTACAAAGTGCTGCCTGAAGCCACTCTTTGCTAGGGCCAAGCCGCCTGTTGCTTGCAAGGTCCCTTGCGGTAAGCTCATGAAGTGGTACCACAAGTTCTGCGCCAGCTGCAGTCGCAAGCTGAAGAAGTGCCAACTGTGCGGTGCTACGGTGTAGGAATCCGGCTCACCAGGCACGCTTAATGTACCAGGGCGGGGGCCTCAACAGGCTTCCCGCCCTGGTTGCCAACACCCTGAACAAGCTGCGTCATAAAACTGGTCATCCGCCGGCGGAAGCGCCGCCTGCCTCTGGTTCTTTTCGACCTTTTTCAGGTCCTTTTTGCCATTTTCTGCGACTTTTGGCCAGCTCATACTCCCTTCAGGTGCGATAGGCTTCCACTACAATAAAAGGCGCCTTCATTCGGCCCTTGGGTATCTCACAGCGAGGGAATTTCACCTCAAGGAAAAAGAGCAGCCTTAAGCAATGTCTACACAGGCCACTATCTACCAAAGAGGGGAAGGGTCGATCGACGAGCACCCTAGCGGCAGGATACCCGGGTTACGTTAAGTCATCGCAGGCAGCAGCTATGATCAATTTCCATATTATTACGCTCTTTCCTGAACTAATGACTGCCTACTGCTCGACAAGCATCATCGGCCGGGGCATAAGAGAAGGCAGAATAAATGTTGCCTGCCACAACCCTCGCAACCACACGCAAGGAAGTTACAGAAAGGTAGACGATACCTCTTATGGTGGCGGTGTGGGAATGGTGCTCAAACCAGAGCCGTTCTTTGCAGCCTTCGACGAGATTCACAGATCATCTCACTCGCCTGTCCTCCTCATGACCCCACAAGGTTGCCCCTTTACCCAAGAGCTAGCCATCAAGCTGTCAAGAGAAGAGGAGATCACAATCATCTGTGGTCATTACGAAGGCTTTGACGAGCGGATTCGCTCTCTGGCGACCTGCGAGCTATCGGTCGGCGACTATATACTCACGGGCGGAGAGCTGGCAGCACTTGTGGTCATCGATTCTGTGGGTCGTCTTTTACCTGGAGTAGTAGGTAAACCAGCATCAACAGCCAACGAATCTTTCGCGGACGGACTGCTTGAGGGTCCACAGTACACGAGGCCACTGGTGTTCAGGGGCATGAAGGTACCCCCGATACTCCTGTCTGGAGACCATAAAAAGATTGCAAAATGGAGAAGAGAGAAGGCGCTGGAGAGAACCTGGCTGCGGCGCCCCGACCTTCTTGCCAAGGTTGACCTGACACAACAAGATCTTGTTTTCCTCAGGGGGGTGGAGAGCAACAAGACGAAGACATCGGCTGAATCCAATCAGGGAGTGGATCACTCGAAGGAGTAAAGCGGTATATCAACCAGGATCTGGACAAAACAATTCAATCCAGTTGACCGCTTCGGGCTCAGTCTGCGGATCGCTTGCGATCCGCAATCCAGGCTTCTCAAAGATCACACCATGTTCGCGATCAACTCGTGTCGCCTTCAATTCGCCAAAGCGCTCTACAGCCTGATCTATGTTGAAGGGGATCAAGTCAAACCTGCTCAGCCTGATAGAAACCCAGATCTTGGACACAACCGGATTGCCATTTAGAAAGGTGATCCGGCATGTGCCGTTGAAAAAATCAAAGCAGCGCCCGTTGGCCATTTCTGATTCACCTTCCGGATCACCCAGGCGGTCGAGCACATCCTTCAGCACGCTCCTGCCGGGCACCAGGCCGTTCCAGCCCGTTTCCCAGCTCCAGGAGGAGTCACCCGTTCTCCCTTGACCCATATCAGCGCCCCGCGACATCATGTACATCCTCAACTCTCACATGAGGCGCTGTGCTTTTTCTCAAACTCCTCAAGCTCTTTTCGGCTTTCGGCTGTATTCTCAACCAGATGCCCTCCAGGCGAGCGAATGTATTTCGGGCTGCCGTCCGCTTTCTTGCCCCAGAGGGAGTCGATCTCCCGTTGATCATGCTCCCGAACCGCCTTATACAACTGCGGGCTCTTCTCAATGAGTTTGGCAGCCAGCTCACCGCCCATGCGCAACAGCATCATCCCTTCTGCAAACATCTCCTTGGGGTTGGGGAAATACCAGGTGAGCGGCCTGACAGAGGCACGATCTTGAACCTGAGTATAGGTGAAGGTTTCTGCGACCTTGATCTTAGCCACAACCTTTCCGTTCTTGTCCAGCGGCTGCCCGGAGCTGTTACAGCGGTACCAAACGGATCTGTCCTTGCAATTATCGCTGCCGTATCTGTAATACTCCCTGTCATTCTTCCCCTTCAATAGCCAATCAGTTTCATGTGTCTTGGGATCCTCGAAGGACACCCAGCCAATCGCCTCGGCGTATTGCTGATAAATGCGTGGCGTATCCCAGTTTAGTTTGTGTTGCCCGTGGTGGGCCAATTCATGACATACCCAACCTTCCAGACTGAATTCCCGCGCCACCCCAGCTGCGGCAGCATCAGCCTGAGTCGCCGGTCGTTTGTCCAGAATATCAGGATCGAAAAGTACTGCTGGCCTGCCATTCTTGTCCTGACGCTTGAAATATGCAGCCGTGCCGTCTGTCTGGTAGTGGTCCTTCAGAAAGTAGAACTTGATGGTCTGCCTGCCGTCATTTGAACGGTGGCTGGGTTGACTGCGATAGAGGGACGCCTCGATGCCGTACAGCTCGCCGAGCCTCGGGGCCCGGGCCTTGACCATAGGACCACGCTCCCAGCTGCAATCGGCCTTCTCGACCCACTGTTGGGCGACCTCCTCCCCATCTGTACTGAAGGAGACATTAAAGGTCTTCTTCATATGGGCAATCTTTCCGTCAACGAGGGCTCTGAGCTTCTGCTCAGCCTCTTTCAATCCCTTGTCCGTAGCATCGGTCGTGAAAAGCAGCTTGTCGGAGCCGTTTACGGACAGGCGATACTCGTACTTGTCCCCTTTTGAGACAACATCTACCTGGTGATTCTTCTCAAACTGCTTGACCGCCTCATTGGCAGGACCGCCTGTTCCCTCTATATGTGCATCCTGCAAAAGAAGAAGCGCGGCTTTCTCAGCTTCCCGACCGGACCGGCAACAACCCGGCTCGGGAGATTCCCTTCGGCTTGTCTCCAGCGCATCGGCAAACCCCATTTGAAATCCTCTCTTGCGAGCTGAGCCACTATCAGTGCAATCTGGAGGTTACCTGCTCAGCTCACGCCTGTCGATTGGGGAGATCCACAGAGGACCCGTAGTTCCACCACAGCCATGACCTGAGCATATCTTCGCAGAGAAGTTCGCGGGGAGCAAAGCCCCGATTAACAATCATGCTCGAAGGGCCGGCTCGATATCTGTTTTGGAGAAATCGTCCGGAACGAATTCAATCCTGGCTGTAGCAAGCAACAGATCGAGATCACGCAATCCGTATTTTTCGGTGCCACTGTATACAGTGGCATATTAGTCAAAAAATTTTTTGGGCGGCGGAGAGGAAAGCCGACTGTGCAGGCCGACTCTCCCCTCCGTCACGCGTTGACCGGGACTACTGGTGACTAAGACTTCTCCTTCTAAGGCAGCTTACGCCAGACTTGCTGGCGGAACGATGCCGGCCAGAACACGCTCGATCCAGTTATTCGGCAACTCGAAGATGATGGCATCATACAGCGGCTCGCCGCCATCGTTGTATGAATGCCTGACACGGAAGCCAGCTTGCTGAAACGGAGCCATGGCGTCTCTGATCACATCGTTCGGCAGCGTCTTCTTGAGGTGATACCAGTTTTCCGTTGGCCTCGTGCCAAAAGCATCTTTGACAAAGCTCAGCAGTTTTGCGAACAAACCTCTGGCGAGTGTTTCGCGCTCTGTCGTTGGAGTCCTGCGAAGGCGAATCGTCGTCTTCTCCTTGAGGTTCTTGTCAAAAGCCGCTTCGAGCTCGTCTTGATAGTCCTGTTGTAGTTCCAGACTTCATAGACTCATGGTTTCTCCTTTGTGGTTTGTGTTTCAGGGGTGTGCCCAAGCCTCAACCTCCACGCAGGAGGAGCCGCTTTTCAAATCAGGGCACCCGTCTCAAGAGCCGGGAGCATCGCTCCCCGGCCTGGTCTGGTTCGCTCCACAATAGAAGGCGAGCAGCTTGGACCCCACCGCCTCCGCCATCTTCCTGACAGCTTCAGGATTCGTGTCCGGCTTGGAGGTTAGCTGGAGATACCTGCCGCCGAAAGAGTTGCTTGCACAGGATAACTACAGTCAGCTCGCAACACGTTGCGTAAAAAGAGAGCGAAGCAGCGCATAAGCCGGGTTCTGTTTTAGACCGCCATCTCTCTGGGAGCCCGGTTACCCGGACCCTCTAGCGGCATCGGCGCCTCAGGATGGCGGGCCACCATTGCCCTGAGATATACCTTAGCCTTGCACCTTCAGCGGGGTTTACCTAGCCAGGGCCTCTCGACCCTGCTGGTGCGCTCTTACCGCACCGTTGCACCCTTACCCTCTGTACCGCTCCGGCACCTTGCGGTGCCCTCGCTGTCGCCAGCGACGCTCGGCTTGCGCGCACATGTCGCCTTGCGTTGCTGAGAGCGTATACAAAGGGCGGTCTACATTTCTGTGGCACTATCCTCACGCTCACGCGCACTGGGCGTTACCCAGCAACCAGCCCGTCGGTGCCCGGACTTTCCTCACCTTGCGGCGCGGCGGTCTGCGCTGCTTCGCATGTTACATTATAGCCCAGGGTCCGGAAAGCCCTGCCGGGATTGATTTCCGACTTCAGTTTGGCATCGAATCAGCGATAACTTCCTGGCTGTACACAACCTCGACCCCAGCCTGTCTCAGATCTGCTAGGGCTTTGTCGACATTACCAATCGCTCGCGTAGCATCGACGATGACCCTGACCTTGAAGCCAGATTCCTTGGCATCCTTGGCGGTCCAGGCAACACAGTAATCCAGCGCCAGCCCGACGATGTCGACCTCCGTCACCTTGCGGCTTTGCAGAAAATCCGCAAGGCCAGTCTGTCGCTTGCGTCCGTTGTCCCAGAAGCCGCTGTAGCTATCGACCAATCTGTCCGTACCTTTGCGAACTATGTGATCGACCTTGCTGCATTCCAAAGACGGGTGCGGTTCTGCCCCTGGCGTGTCGGCAACACAGTGATCTGGCCAACAGACCTGCGGCAGTCCATCAAGAGTACCTGTTTCCCCAGACTTCGCTCCCGCGTGTTGCGAGGCGAAGCTACCATGGTCAGCCGGGTGCCAGTCACGCGTATCGACGATGAGATCGTACGGCCCGCGCCTGGTCAGCTCGTTGATAACAGGCACAATTTCGTGACCGCCAGCGACAGGCAGCTCACCGGTGCCGGGAATGTCAGGATCGGCTGGCAGGAAGCCTCTCTGCACGTCAACTCGCAATAGAGCTCTCACCGGTCTGCCCTCCTTGTCTTCAACATAACGCCACATCTCGGCCAGCTCCCAGCGGAATCCGCCTGAGAGAATGGGCGCGCGCCGCCCGCAGCGCGGATCGATATTGTGTGTGTCTGTATGCAGGCCGGCGGTTGCCTGCTCCCTCTTCCACTGATTGCGCGACCAGAGCCGGAACCAGCGATCCACCCAGGTTGCCAGCTGCCGAAGATCATAGCGATCAAACCGTGCTGCAAGCATCATCAGACATTGCAGCGGTGAACGGTTCTTCAAGAGCGCCTCATTCTCAATCGCCTCGAGCACCGGGAATGGTCCGAGTTGATCCTCATCGGTCTGTTTCATCTCGGATGGTTGCAGCTCGGCTGAGGCTGGCAGCTTTGTCACCAGGGCTAGCTCTGAAATCGGCGTGAGCCCGGCGGGACCTTTGGTCTCAAGCCAGGCAAGAACGCGACAGATGAACTCTTTGCCCATGCCAGAAACCGGCGCCAGACCGCCTTCGCCATCACCGCCTGCCGTCCAGTAGCCCGTGCAGCCTTCAGTGCGATTGCTTGTCGTCAAGAGCACCTGGTGATAGACATTCCCCAGAAACCAGGCAATGACGGCGCGCACGCGCGCCTGCACATTCTGCAAGGCGATGTCATCATCTTTCCAGTTGAGCTTCCGTCCGATGACCTTTTGGAAAGCTTTGAGTACAAGGGTGACAATGGAAGCAATGTGGAAAAAAAGATAGCGTGCACCAAGCGCGTGACTTAGCTTCTCTGCTGCTTTGCGGGTTTCCTTGCCGCTGTTGGCCGATGCCTGGTAGGCACAGGTAAGAAGCCGGTTGGTGAGGGCGCGATTGTCGTTGAGCTCAGCCACGCCCTTGACGTGTGCGAACTTGTGCTTGAAGGCGTCCATGCCAAGCTCGGCCACACCCAGATCGACCATATACTTGACCTGGCAGGCAGCCAGAGCAGAATCTCTGCCACCACTCAATGAGACAAGGGCGCCCTGCATGCGCGCCTTGGTTATCCAGTCGGAGATAGCAAGTGCCGGGGCTCGTACAGCCTCTTCCTCATCGACATACAGACCGGACTCCCAGTCGTCCTGGCAAACCAGTTCATGAGAGGCTTGCGGCTCCAAGAGTGGATAGGAGAAGGCAACCGTCACACAATCGTCGTCCTCGGCATGTGACAGAGGCTCGAAGCTGGCTGTAGCAGCGCGGCTTGAGCGGCGCAAGTCGAGATCGACCACGCATGACACCAGGACATAGTCCTTATGCGAGAAACGCTTACCAGTGGTGCACAGCTCACCACCGTTTGCAATCATGGGCCCACCGTCGAAGATCAAGCGCCCATTACAGCCGTGCTGATTGGCATAAAGCACCACAGCATCACAAGATCGCGACCCTTCCTGCACGATACGTTTGCGCATCTCGAAGCGGCCTCTGCCAAAGTGGCTGGCAGACGGGTGGATAATGACCTTCACGCCCTTTTTCTTAAGCGTTGCACCGGTGGGATCTTCCTCGAAGGCCTCCTGACAGACCTCAAAGCCGATCTTGACACCACCGACCTTGAAATAAATGTCACCAATGGGAAGCTGCCGACCACCAATCGTTATAGCGTCGACCTTGCCTCTCGGCCAAGGCTTGAACTGCCTCTGCTCGCAGTAATTGCCATCACCAGCAAGGTCACGCTTGCCGACTAGTCCAACAACCTCCCCGTCTACCACCAGTGCGCTTACGTTGTACAGCCGGTCGTCCTCGTGCAAAACTGGTAGCCCCAAGCTGTAAACCATTCCCCAGCCGCGCGTTGTCTCGGCAATGCGAGATGCTACCCGCCAGGCAGTCTCTTGCATGTGAATGCGCTGGAAGTCATCCTCGCACTCATAGCCAGAGACGCACAGCTCCTGCAAGCCCAGAATCGTAATTCCTTGTCGGTGTGCCTCCCTCAAAACATCGAGGATAATTCTCTCGTTCCGCTCCCAATCCATGGGCACTGTATTCATGGAAGCGGTGCCAACTTTAATGAGCCTCATTTGTGTGGCTCCTTATCATTGTGTATGAATCAGAACTAAGCCTGCATGTGAAAGAAAGGAGTTGCCGACATCGCATGAACACCCTGCTGACCAAAACCTTAGTCCAGCATCTGTTTCGCCTTGAAAATGAGCTCTGTCTTCAGCTCGCGCAAGGAAGCCTCCAGCCCTACCGGATACTCGTGCGGATGCATGTGACGCCTGATGGTGGAGTGAAGCCTATCGACTTGTTCCTGCGCGTAGTCCCTAATTGCCTCCAGCTCAGGTATTCTGTAGACGCATCGCCCAGCCCTGAATACTGGAACAAGGAGATCCTGCCACTGCGTCTGTGGGCTCGCTCGTCTACGCCTGGTAAGGTTTAGAGGATCTACAGTAACCGAGCTTGCCCCTGGTGGCTGCAGTTCGTTGTAGATCATGTCCCAGGCGAAGCGCCCTTGCCGGTAAAACCGCCTCACCTGTTGCACACCAGGGTTAGTCACCTTGATGAGCTGCTCGGAGAGCTTGATCGGGTACTGCCATTGCTCACCAGGCTCCCGCCAGGCAGCAAGCTTGTATACACATCCCAAGGCCGGCTGGTCGTAGGCTGTGACAAGCTTTGTGCCGATTCCCCAGAGGTTAATCCTGGACTTTTGCTCCTTCAGACTGGCAATGACATACTCGTCGATCTCATTGCTGGCGAAAATCGCCGCTTCTGCAAAGCCTGCCCGATCAAGCAGTCTTCTTGCCTCCTTACTCAGGTACGCCAGGTCGCCGGAATCAAGGCGTATGCCTGCCATCTGAAAGCCCTTTGACCGCAGCCACTTGCCAACATTGATGGCATGCTTGATGCCGCTGATGGTGCTGTACGTGTCCACCAGAAATATGCAGTTGTTAGGCATTGCCTGCGCATACTCTCGGAAGGCCGTCAGCTCATCCTCAAACGACATCACCCAGCTGTGCGCATGCGTTCCTTTGCAGGGAATCCCAAACAGTTTGCCGGCAAGCACATTGGATGTAGCATCCACACCACCGACATAGGCAGCCCAGGATGCCAGGAGTGCCCCGTCTATCCCATGCGCGCGCCTGAGTCCAAATTCTATGACCGGCTCTCTGCGAGCAGCGAACTTGAGACGAGATGCCTTCGTCGCAATGAGGCTGGCAAAGCCGTTAAGCGTAAGGAGAGGTGTCTCGAGAAGGCATCCCTGAATGATAGGACCCCTGACTCGCAGCATGGGCTCAAAGGGAAAGATGACCGTGCCTTCCGGAACAGCATCGATATCACACTCGAGACGCAGAGCCGACAAGTAGTCCAGAAACCTCTCCTCGAAAAGCGGCTTGCCGTCGTTGCCTACAAGTTTCGCCAGGTAAGCAAGATCGCTGTCATCAAAAGCGAAGCGATTGACGAGATCGATGCTGTGCGTGAGGCCGCTTGCTATGGTATAGCCGCCAGCAAAAGCGTTCTCGCGGAAGAATAGATGAAAGACACCTTCTTTGTCGGCTGTGCCTGCCTTCCAGTGCGCGTAGGCCATGGTCAGCTGATACAGGTCCGTGAGCAAAGCAAGGGAGGTGCGGTACAACTCCGCAATTGGCGCGACCTGCTTTTTGCTGACAACTTCCCTGTTCATGGCCCTCATTTCCCTGAGCGCCTATTGTCTCACGCCCCGCTTAGAAGAGAATCGCTCCTTCGTACTGCCAGGCATAGCGGACATGCCCGTCCGGGAAAAAGATGATCGAGCGCATCTCCCGGCAGTCAGGATCAACAGTGATGCAGTTGCTCAGGCAGAGGTTCTGACCTCTTGTTGCTGGTGCCTGTCCAGCCACCGGCAGCGCTCCCGACTCAGAGAGGCGCATGTTGTAGACGCGCGATCCGTGAGCAAGGCTGAGAACCAGATTACCGTTTGCCTCGACGTAACTCTTGATAGCAGCAAACTGCTCCGGTGTGAGCGAATGCTCGGCCGTCCAGTTGAAGATCTTCTGGTTCTCGCTGTCATCCGGCTTGGTTACCGGTGTGCAGGTGAGCTGCTCCACCTCGTTGCGGCAGGCAAATTCAAGCATCTTGCGCAGCTCCTGCGGGCTGTCGATCAGCCCCTTGGCCATGATGGTCGTCAGGCGCACAGTGTAACCGGAGTCATGCAAGAGCTTGATGAGGGCAGGCAGGTCGATGTACTGCTTGCGGTAAGGGACATAAATCTGCCTGTTCTTCTCTGGATCGTAGTGGACCACCGAGATACACATGGTGGTCAACCCCAGACTGTACCAGTCAGCGAGATGCACCTTGGTAACTCTCTTGCCCTCAGCGATCAGGAGCCCGTTAGTCTGCATCTCGATAATTGGGAAATCGTATGGCTTCATCTCCCGGAGAAACTTTGTTATCTGATCCGGGAAGAGAGTCGGCTCCCCCTTGCTCGTGATCATCGCAGTGACGCAGCCGCTATCCTTAGCCAGCTGGCACGCCTTGCGAAAGTTTCTCCAGTCAACCTCCGGCTCCTTGGTACCAACTTTGTTGGCGGGAGTCATGCTGGCGATACAAAAGGGACATCTGGCGTTGCAAGCAAGACTGCCGGCAAGTATGCTGAATGTTCGGATTCTCACGAGAATATCTCCTTACAATCATGGTCGAAGCAATCAAGCTTTTGGTGGAATGTAGCGGTCATTAGCAGCCGAATCGATGTAGGCTAGCAGCGGCGTATCGCTGCATCTCACCCTGAGTTCGCGGCTGCGCAAGAAGTCATATGCGATGTGCTGGCCGTCGATGTAGAGCTTTCCATCCAGCATGAGCGACACCACCTTCAACTCCGCATCTGATTCGACAATGCCTTGCAGCAAAGTGAGCGGCTCGCCAGGCTTCAGGAACGGTTCTCTGACAAGAAACTGGTATTGTGGCGCTGTCACCGGCAGAACCGTGCCGCCCGCCGACCTGAGGAAACCGGTGGATCCGGTTGCTGGACCAACTAAAAGACCAGAGGAGAGCTGGCGCTCGGTCCTGTCGCCCACAGTCAGGCAGTATCTTGATGTACCGGCTGGGCAGGAGTGGGCCACCAGCACCTCATTGAGCACAAGCGTTGGCAACACCTTGTTATCGAGAATGAGCTCGAGCCTGTTCAGAGTCAGCGGCTGGCGCTGCCCGCTGAGAATCTCATTCAAAATTGTGCTGAAGTTGTCCTGGCGCGCCAACGCGTAATGCCCGAAGCTTGTCGATGGCGACGAGTTAACAGTCAGCACGGGCACATCACAGGTGATGCTATGCGAGACATCAAGCAGAGTTCCGTCGCCGCCTACAGTAATGACCAGGTCGAAATGGCCACAGGCATTATCGGCCAGCTCATGCCGCATAACAGAGAGGAATTCCAAGCCGACTGCAGTTAGAGCTTGCTCCACGACATTGAGCGTTTCCACGTGCTCCTCGTGCGACCTGATCGTCCCAAGCATCGAGCTGTGCTGCTTCGACAACAGCTCTTTGAGGTGCGCGTCATTTCCCTCCAGAATTTCTGTTTTAAAAGTCTTTTTTGAAACCAGAAGAGCCTTTTCAATCGGGAACTCAACGCTCATTTCAGCCTCCTGAAGACTCTCAGAAGCAGCCGCTAACAAAGAGGGGCAGCTGGTCCGGGAACCAGCTGCCTTGAAGGATCACTAAGATTCAAAAACAAGCAGGAGGACGTCTGCTCTGGCTCAATTCAGAGGAACAAAGCGCAGCCCCGCCACGAACTGGGCACCGTTTTAACCTACCGCTGCCTGTAACTCTGGTACCACCAGCCGCTTAGCAATAACCAGCGTTTGGAGACAATCTGAACGGTCTGGCTGTCGAGAGCATTGTGGCATGGCGCCTGGCGTCATCCTCGCTCAAGAAGATCTGCTTGGTTTTCAGCCAATAGTCAAACTCGATCCCTCCACTGCTGACTGAAAACTCCCACCTTTCCACCTCCTGAACCACATATTGCTTGTCCGTGCGGCCAATCCCATTGCAACTCGTGCACGTCACAGTCTCTGTCCATCTGCTGTAAGCAGCATCAGATTTCGAAACCTCGACCGTGCACTTTCCCTCGCAGCGCGGGCAGACATGCTGGAATCCAGGAACTTCCTTCTCTGCGACGTACCAGATGGAACCTCTATGAGATAGCAGTTGTCGCACCTGCTCAGCGGTCACCATTTTGCCTCCTCTTTTTCACTCGCCGTCCAGAAGTACTAAAGTCGATGCCAACGTTGAAGGAAACATTACACGAAACGGCTTCCTGCACCAACCTACTTGTAAGGGCACTCAACAACAAGTTGTTCGACGTATTCGGGCAGCTTGAAGATGTTGAGTATCTCCAGCTGGAATGGCCGCCAGTCATCGACCTGCTGTAGATCCCGCAGCTGGCGGTTGCACTGGTCGATTGCCTGTCTGGCTTTCTGTTCGATTGCTGGCGTGACAACGCGGTTCCCCAAGATCGCCTCGGCTTGCTCGATCTTGCCGCCAAGCTTACGAAGAGCCTCCGACCATTGATCTGCCATCGCCTTCTCTTTGGGCAGACTGCCCAGAACAATTATGACCACCAGCCCACCAACAAATGCAGTAAGCAAGCATAACAACGGCGGCGCGTCACTGAAGACTCCATAACACGCGCCACCAATAAACAGAATCAGCCCAAGCAACGCCAGAATCAACTGACGATACATGCTTTATTCCTTTCCTCTCGACCTCAACCAGCTTTCTTCAGATTAGACAGGTGGATGGGACAACCCCCAAGCGCTGCCCCATCCACAAAGTCAAACCGCAATCAAAATCGTGCCGGTGAAGCTAAGGCCGCTTACTTCGGCTCGAAGATGGCGCCGATGAAGAGCACTGTGTCAGTCTCGTTGTCGACGATCAGGCAGTTGAAGGGCCGGTCGACAACCATGCTGAAACGCTCGCGCGGTACCACAATCGACGTGGTGCGAATCATGCCGACGGATGTCACGGCTGCTGCTTCTGTTCCTTCCTCATTGACCTCGACGAAGGTCTTGTGCTTCACCTGGCTAATGGAAACGTTCTCGCCAGGCAGTACGCACATGCTGCGGAAGTTAGCCTGCTCACGGTCGAAGGCGACACCCATCCCCAGTTTGGACAGGACCGCCGAGAGCTCTGTCTCGTACTCAATCTTGAAACGAGGCAGAAAGATTTCACCCTCGGTCCTGTGGAAGTTCCCGAGCCAGTCCGCCCAGTTCTCCGCAGTCAGGCTCGAGTTCAACTGGACAAGCGACTTCCCCTTACTGGGCAGCACGATGTACATGCTGAAGCGACTGGAAGCATAAGGCAGGCTGACTGCCTCGAAGTCCACGCCGCGGTAGTACTGGTAATGCCCGGACTGGTACATGAGGGGATGCTTCCTGGTCGCACCGGTGCCTGCCGTAAAGTCGCGCTCCCGCGTGTTCTTCTTGTCGAACTCCACTGTCCATGGGCCCTTGAAGTAAATGGCATTCACCAGGTACAAGATCGCCTCGCTCGGGATCTGATCGAGAATCCGCTTGATCTTGCCGTGCGTCTTCTCATCGCACCAGCCGTTGATACGAGCCAGAGATGCCGCCTCATCGTCAAAGTCGAGAGCCGTGACCTCGGCACCAAAGAACTTCTTGTTGCGATCGAGGAACGGTTGCTTGAAGGTGACACCGAGCTTCGCCCAGAGAGCGTTGGCGATCTCGAGCTTGACTTTGGGATCGGCACCAGCCAGGGCACCAATCAACTCAGAGTAGGCGTCGTTCATCTCTCTGAGGGTTACACCACTGGGCAGTCCCAGGGCCTGAGCCATCGCCTTCCTGGTGTCAGCCTGAGCACCATTCGTGGTCATGGCAAGTGCAATTGAGACACTCGCCGGTGAGATAAAGACGTTGACCTTTGGATCGGCTTTCAAAGCCGTTTGGAAGAGACTGAACGCAAAGACGTTGTTAGCGGCTTTGACTTTCTTTGCCATATGTATTTTCTCCAGTTTCATTCTGCGTCCAGCACCACCAGGCAAGTGTGTTGCCGGACAGTTCAGGGCAAGCTGCTCTGAAACAACAGCAGCAAGACAATCCGATTCCCCCAATGGGCCGGACAGCAAAACGCTGATAGAGATCAGCTGCTCCTAAGTCCATTGCTCAAGCCCTCAATCTCATTCCATGCCAGGGCCAGACAGAACAGTTATCTGTCGGGATCTTTTACCTGGAACTACTGAGCGCCTTGTGTTTTTGTCTGATCTAATTGAAAAAAGCTGGGAAGTTAGACATGCTCTTATCTTGCACAGGCATCTGACTGTGAAACAACTGTTGTCAGGATAAGTGAATATAACTCTGTTAAGCTCGCGCGAACTCTTGCTACGGGCTAACAGGCAACGGCGCATTCGCCTGTAACAACATCGTAAAGACGCCTGCTCCACCCCTCCAGCACCCAACCTTGAGCGCCCTCCGTCAGTCCGCTCTGAAAGTCCCTAGCGCTAGGAGCGATTTCCTCATAGCTGCACTGAAACGCTTTTACCTTAATCTGAATTCAGTTGTCTTTCCCATCTCAATCAGTAAATTATTAACCCTCTCTCAGAGAGAGGGTCAGGATACCACGCTAGCGCAACTCTCACTCCGGCCAGCACTCAGCCTCGCAGGATATACCCCACACCATAGATATTCTCGATAACCTCAGGGTGTCCCTTCACCTGTAGCTTCTTTCGCAGCCGAAACATACAGGAGCGGACGCTTTCGATAGAAACACCTTCATCTGCCGACCACACATGCGAGATGATCTCTTCGCCCGAGTAGACCTGGTTCGGATGCCTCATGAAAAATTCAAGCAGGGAAAATTCCTTTGGCAGGAGCGATATGGGAAGCCCTTCGTAGTTGACCCTGTGCGTATCAGGATCCAGCTCTAACCCGGCAAGCCTCAAGAGATTGTCGGTACGCTCTTCCGTCCGTCGAAGCAGTGCCTTGAGCTTGGCCAGAAGCACTAGAGGGTCGACAGGCTTGACGATGTAATCATCAGCACCGGCATCGATACCCTCGATTGTGTCAGGTGTACTCCCGCGACCAGTCAGAATGATGACAGGCAACTTGCTGCCCTCGCGGCGGAGTTGCTGACAGACCTCCACACCGCTCATTCCGGGGAGCTCCCAGTCAAGAATGGCGGCATCAAACCCGAATGTACGCAAAATGTACAGGGCATCACCACCATCGGCCGTGTGTTCGATCAGATAGTGATGACTTGTCAGAAACTTGGTCAGATGACCAGCCAACTCAAAATCATCCTCGGCGTACAATACCTTCGCCATCTTTCCTTTCTCTGGTGAGCAAGTCAATATTACGCCATCTTGACAGCGCGGTAGCTCGTACGTCGGGCTCTGCCTGGAACTCAAAAGCGATCTGGCAAGAAGAGCCTGCTTGAGGCAGTACGACACCAACTCGGGCTGGAGGCAAGCAGAATGGTGCCCGCAAGTCCAATTACGCGCCCCGGTTCAAAACCCTCTCTGTCTGTCTGGATATAATCAACTACTGTTGCTAAGCGGAATTGCATGCGTCTTAGAGTAATTCACAAGGGCTTATTAATCATCTCGGTCCCGCTCCTAATCGAGCTGATCCTGATAGGAGCTCTGACAGTCCTTCTCGCCCTTGCAGACCACGAGCAAAGGGCTGCCGATGCGCATCGGCAGCTTACATTCACAGTCATCCGCTTGATGTTCGCTGATTTTGGCGTAGGCGTTAGCATGATCGATGCTTGGGTGTCTTACTCGCAGCCGAAAGCAGAGGATCTACAGGCTAGGATTGTCGAGGTCGAGCAACTTTCGAGCCAATTGCGCCAGCTGCCGCCTCCGCCCAACGAAGAGACAAGGCAGCTTCTGGACAGCTGCCTGTCCGGGCAGAACAGGCTCGAAAGTCACTTTCGCCGGCTTGCCGCGACCTTCATCTACGGCACCGTCAGCTTGGAGCAATTCCGGCACGTCGTGCGGATCCACAGCGAGATGGTAAAAGACATCGACGAACTCTTCACAACACTTATCCGTTTCCGCGACGTTGTGCAAAATATCGTGGCCGACTCGCGCAAGTTGCTTAGGAAGCTGAATCAAATGCAGCTCCTGATAGTGGTGGTGGGCGCAGCAGCCAATCTCTTAGCAGCTGGGTGGTGTCTCCGGTTCCTTAGGAAGGGCATTGTAGAGAGGCTGGGGATAATTGAAGAGAACACTCGCTTGCTGGCTACCGGGTTGAGCCCGTCGCCGCCTCTGTCTGGAAGCGACGAAATATTCGAGCTCGACCGCGCCTTCCATGCAATGCATCAGGAACTTTTGTCTGCAGAGTCGCGCGAGCGATCCCTGTTCAACAACAGCACCGAGGTGCTTGCCATACTCGATAAGGATCTCTGCTTTGTCCAGCAGAACCGATCAGCCGAGCCGATCCTGGGTCGACCGCCCGAGAAACTCACAGGGATGAGCCTGCAAGAACTAATCGGCGACGCTTACGAGCCTATCCGCCAGATCCTCTTGATGGGCATGCACGAAGGAAGGCCGGTCAATTTCGAGGCCCAGGCCAATCGGCCAGACGAGACCCTGGTGCCGCTCAGCTGGTCTGCCACCTGGTCGCATGAGAAAGACCTTCTCTATGCAATCGCCAGAGATATCAGCCAGGAGAAGAGAGCAGAGCAATTTAAGGCAGCCTATCTTCAGTTGATAAGGAGAGACTTTCGCCTGCCTCTCACGCGACTTGCCCAGCTCTTCACAGATTTATCTCAGAGCAATCTCTGTCCGGAAGCAGAAGAGAAAGTGAGCACAACCCAGCAGACCATCCAAAGGCTCATAGCCCTGGTCGATGAACTGCTGGCGGTCGACGAGATTCAGGGACACAAGTTCGAGCTGCATTGCCAGACACACTCAGTTGCAGATACTGTCGCTCAGTCCATACGAGATGTTGAGGCGCTGGCGGCCGAGAAGCAGATCGAGCTTGTTGTCGATTGCCCTGCAAACCTTCGCTGGTACGCAGATAAAGCATACATGGCCAGGGTCCTGGTGAATCTTCTCTCGAATGCAATTAAGTTTTCTCCCGTCCGCAGCACTGTCCATATGAGTCTAGAAGTGGATCAGGATGGCAAAGTGCATGCGCGCGTACACGACCAAGGCAGAGGAGTTCCACAGCCAGCAGTCGCTCGACTTTTCCAACCCTTCAAACAAGCACGAGCAGAGGATTCGGAGCGTGGCAAAGGAACAGGACTGGGACTGTATATCTGCAAACAGATTATCAAAGCGCACGGTGGAGAGATCGGGGTCGAATCAGAAGAGAACGTCGGCTCGACTTTCTGGTTTACGATTCCAGCTGCGGGGCATCGCAGCTCTCCAGAACAGGGATCGGCTAGCCTATCCCGAGACACAACCGTATCT
>CAYPBX010000003.1:17584-21374 GCA_964409075.1 uncultured Candidatus Obscuribacterales bacterium | reverse complement strand
TACCCGCCTCATTTTTCAGATCTTGATTACCGGTGATTCCGGAAACTCACGCTAGGCGACGCTAGAAATCAGCAGCAGTGCCAGGATACAATCAGCGCCAAAGCCACACATGTCCGCAAACAATGCGATGTTGGCAATGTCTGACATTTGAAGCAACAACCACAGCCGTTGTATGATCCTGCATTCTCTGATGGCACGGAGAAGATAGCAAGCCTCGATGAAGGAAAGGCTGAACGGGAAAGTAGCTCTTATAACCGGTGCTTCGTCAGGAATCGGGGAAGCCACTGCTTTCACTCTTGCCAGGGCAGGAGCGAAGGTTGCGCTTGTGGCCCGCCGGACAGCCCGGCTTGAGGATTTGGCTCGTAAGATCAGTGACGCTGGCGGAACAGCGCTGCCAATTCAAGCAGACGTATCCGACCCTGATCAGGTATGGCCAGCTGTCAGAAAGGTAGCTGAAAGGCTAGATCAGATCGACATTCTTGTTAACAACGCAGGAGTCATGTTGCTGGGCCCGGTACTCGGCGCAGATGTGACCGACTGGCAACGCATCATCAATGTCAACGTGCTCGGCCTCATGTACTGCACGCATGCGGTATTACCATTCATGGTGAATGAGAGAACTGGTCATATAGTTAACATTTCTTCAGTGTCAGGACGCATAGCTTCTGCTGGCAGCGCGGTCTACAATGCATCCAAATGGGCGGTAGGTGCATTTTCTGAAGCGCTTCGCCAGGAGGTGCACAAGCACGGGATTCGCGTTACGCTCATCGAGCCTGGAGCAGTGCTGACCGAGCTTACTGATCATATAACCAATCCAGACGCCAAGGAGCGCGTGAAGAGCTGGGTAGCCACTATGACACCTCTTACAAGTGAGGATATCGCCAGATCCATTCTGTATGCGGTCAGCCAACCGCCGCATGTCAATGTTAACGAGATTCTCATCAGGCCGACCGACCAGAACCCGTAGGCATCCTAGTAATTGGACTCGCGTACGGCCTCAATGGATCTAGGCCGGTAACTACTACTTCAGAAATGACGCTCGTCGACCAGATATCCGATCACCAGCCCGGTAACAAGCCCAACTGCCAGACCCCAAACCGCACCCGTGTCCCAGCCGTAGTAGGGCTCGATGCTGGGAGGGAGAGGCCAGTAGGGAATGATCTGAAAGCTAAGACCAGCTACCACAGCACCACCGATGCCCAGAAGCCACATGCCAGCAATTGGCATGTTCAAGCTGTTAACTCTCTCCTTCCGGGCTGTCATCGGTTACCTCGACCGGAAAAACTCCCCTGGACTGATTGAGACAAGAGTATAACAGGCCTCAGGTACCAGGCAAGCGTTTAAGAGGTATTCCAAAGCTACGAGCGCCGGAACCGTTCAGGGTTCGATGCAGCGGCCTGCCTGCAATGAGAAGGGACCTGACTCCCAGATTGAGAAAGCTCTTGGCTTAGCGGGTAGACAGAAGTCCCAGTGCAGCAACAGTCTTAGCGTCGCGTACCTTGCCGTTCACAACCAAATTCCACGCCTCATCCAGGGCAAGAACCATTACGTCGGTTGCTTCGTCTTCATCAAGCCTCTTGCCGACAAACTCCAGTTCGGTAGCCTGCCAAAGATGAAGAAGCTCCGTGCAGAACCCTGGAGCACTGTAAAAGCGTGCTAGCTCCTGCCAGTGAAAAGCCCTGTATCCGGTCTCCTCCCTAAGTTCACGCCTGGCTGCTGCCAGCGGCTCCTCACCAGATTCAATGCGCCCGGCGGGCAGCTCGATAAGCTCCTCGTCCACGCTGTATCGATACTGCTTGACAAGAATGATGCTCCCGGCAGACGGCAGAGCAGCAATGACCGCACCGCCTTTGTGCTCGACGATCTCGCGCTCGGTTGTGAGCCCATGGGGATGCGCCAGCGTATCTACTCGCAGGTTTATGATCTTGCCCTCAAAGATTCGCTTCTGGGTCGCCAGATGTTCGATCGAAAACAACGCCACGCCTCATCCTCCTGAATTAGCTTGGTCTTCCAGAGTATGACAGAGAGCTAGCGCTACTTGAATACCTCTGAGATAATATAGCTCCATAGAATAGTGGGTCTGCGGGAGTCCAATGAGTTGACAAGATTTGATTGCCGGCTGCGCTCGGCATACGTATTTCCGTCGGCAGGCTGGTCGTTGCTGACACTGTTCTGCTTCAGACCGGAGGAACACGGATCGAGAATGACCGACCTGGTCTTGTAATAAAGCGCAGGCTAAGCATGTTGCCTTAAAGAGGGCAGAAAAATTTAAGTGAAATACAAGCAAGCAATCGCCTTTATTGACTCTCTGTTTCCTTCCACCAATCCTTGTTTGGAGCGAATCGAGCTTTTCATGCGCGAGCACGGGCAGCTACAGGATGACTTCAAATCGATCCAGGTTGCCGGTACCAACGGCAAGGGATCGGTGGTGGCGATGCTAGATGCGGTATTGCGGGAAGCAGGGCTGAGAGTTGGACGCTTCACCGGTCCCCATCTTCTGCGCTGGAACGAGCGTATACACATAGACGGGAAGCCGATTTCCGACCACAATTTCGCCGACCTTGTCGGGTGTTTGCGTATGCAATCGGAAGAGTTCGGGCGGCGCCATCCAGAATGGGGTAAGCTTACCTGGTTCGAGTTCATAACGGCGCTGGCCTTTTCCTGTTTTGCTGAGGCCAAGGTTGATATTGCAGTGGTCGAGGTCGGTCTGGGCGGACGCTGGGATGCCACCTCCGTTCTGACACAACCTCTGGTGACAGCAATCACGCACGTGGAGCTGGACCACATTCGCATCCTGGGCCCGACGCTGGGGGATATCGCCAGGGAGAAAGCTGGTATCATAAGAGGCGGGATACCAGTAGTTACAGCCGCCAGCGGTCCTGCTCTCGACCTGATTGCTTCGACCGCTCAGGGCACAGGCGCTCGATTGATACGTTGCACACCCCCAGATCGGGTAGACCAAATCTCCTTTTCTCACGCCGACTCATCTTACGATTTCTCCTGCACGTTTAAGCAAATGCATGACCCTTGCTCTGTGACAGAAGAGAATTTTCTCGCCAGAGCACGTATCGAGATACTATCTGACCGCGAACCGCTCAAATCGATGCTAGCAGCCCGGCCGCAGCTATCGCTGTCCGGCACTTACCAGCAAGTTAACGCTCTGGTGGCGTGCTCGGTGCTCTATGCAGCCGGACAGGCGCTGACAATACCCGATCTGGCAGGTTGTGTCCAGCGGGGGTTTACCAGAGTTTACTGGCCAGGACGGATGCAGTTTTTGCCTGAACAGAACCTGGTTCTGGATGGCGCTCACAATCCCTCTGGCGCGTCTGCGCTCAGGCAGGCGCTGGATGAAGCCTTTCCAGGACAGAGCTTTTTCTTTGTGCTTGCCTGCTTCCAGGGTAAAGATTTAAATGGTATGTTGGACAATCTGCTTACGCTAAGAGACAGGGTCTTCGCCTGCGAGACTGTGACGAGACGAGCTGCCTGCTCAGCTGAAGAGATTGCTTGCGCCTGTAAAGCAAGATCTGTAAGATCGGCTTCATATCCTGCCTTAAAGACTGCCCTTCTGGAGGCTCTTTCTAAACGCTCTCAAGGTCAAACTGTAGTTGTGACCGGTTCGCTGGCAGCAGTAGCTGAGGCTATGAAGGCCCTTGGGTGGAAGAAGGTCGAAGATGGACTGAGGTCCACCTCCAGAAGTAGGCGGCCCGCGCTTCTGGGAGTCTAGATCTGAAATGGTGAGATCGTGACTGCAGAAGAGAAGCTGTTTAATATAGCAGGAACAGTACGAAGT
>CAYPBX010000003.1:11080-17574 GCA_964409075.1 uncultured Candidatus Obscuribacterales bacterium | reverse complement strand
ACGAAGTCAGGGATTGCCTGTGGCGGGAGTAAGCATCGAGCTGTTTGGTAGCTGCACGAGCGGGCGAAATCCGGCAGCACGGTCGACTACCGGAAAGACGGGTGAGTTTGCCTTCCCAGTGTCACCGGGGCTGTACGATCTCAAGATCACACCGGATCGATCTACGCGTTTTGTAGGACAATACATACTCGACATTCAGGTCTTCGGCAACACTGTCCAGAACATCATCTTATCGCCGGGAAACATGGTCGCAGGTATTGTTTGCTCGGCATCTGGTCAGGCTCTGGCTGGTTGTTCCGTTCATGCGACAAAGGCTGATTCGTCATCGTTACCGATCGAGGTCGAGACGGACCAATATGGAGCATTCGAGTTTCTTTTAGCCAGGGGCGACTACAGCCTCTTCGTCAAGGACGGTGCTGCAAGCAGCACTGGCAAGCAGTGTGTTATCAGTCCCTTTCTAGCGACAACTGGCAAGCGTCTCAGGGTAGAAGATGATCTTTCTTTTGATGTAATCATGCCGCAGCTGAACAAGGTCGACCTTCATGTAAAAGCTGCTGGAGGCAAGCCTGCCGGAGCAGCCACCATCACAATTCGTCCTCTGGCTCATGGGAACCAGCCTGATGATCTGGACTACCCCCTGCTGTGGGCAGTCGGCACGACAGACAAGGATGGCAATCTCTCCTTTCAGATTGAGGCAGGCGTCTACGATCTGAATATCCGACCCGATGAGACTGAGCCATGCGGAGCTCTGACGGACAGGGGCAGGCGGATATCCGGCTCGCAGTCAATCGAGTATAGGCTACCGGAAGGGCGCAGACTGAAAGGTCGCATTACCTTTCAGGGTAGGGCAGTCGCCAACTGTACGGTGAGAGCCATCGGGGGTGGTGACGGGCAGGTGTTGGAGGACGTGTCGGATGGAGAGGGACGTTTTTCCTTGGCTGTCTCCAGGGGTCAATATACTCTTACGTTCCTGCCGATCGGCATGGCTCCGCCTTCACCTGCACCATGCAGGCGCTGCGTTAGGGTAGCCGGAGATACGGAGATCCTAGTGGAGCTCAAGACGGCCAGCAGCATCACAGGCTCGGTAGTGTCAGGGGAAGCTGAGCCGCGACCGCATGTCAGTGTCTCGGTGTTCTGCGATGAGGGTTCACGCCCGGCGAGCTGCTCGCCGGAGGCGGCGCTTGTCTCCACCAGAACAGCTGCCGACGGCAACTTCTTCTTCGGACTTGAACGGGGAAGCTACTGGGTGTGCATCAACAGCCAACCATCTACCTTCGAGCGCTTCCCCCTGGTAGAGGATTGCCAGGAGCTAAATCTTGTCTGGGCGAGCGGACACATCGTAACTTTCGATGTTCGCACCCTAAGCGATGCCCCCGTTGCGAATTGTCGGGTCGCCTGGGATCTTTACTTTCCTGAAAGTAGGATTCAATCTGGAGCTCCACAGTCACAACCGGAAGATGGTCTGACCAGCGGTGCCTGTAGCAGCTCGGCAGTTGGATTATGTCAAGTCAATATTCCTGCGGGGATTTACGCCTTTACTTTTCAGCCGCCTGCGGGCTCTGGATTAGAGGCCACATCTATCCGCCAGCTGTCTGTGGCTTCGGACTTGAAACGTAAGGTTATCCTCAGCCGGTCCAGGCATCCTGACGCCAGCGTCCCCGGCTAATGTAATTGTCAATGTATTTTACCCCTGCGGTAACGCCAGCTACCATATAGGACTTGGAGCTTGAGAGAAGGCCCGCTAGGCAGAGCAGATCCTGGCTGCAGCTCCTGCGCTCCGGGCATCTTCTATGCTTTCCACAAATATGGAAGCGCGTCGCCCTTCGATGTTTGTCCAGCGGGACTTGACGATTCCCTCTGTATATAACTCCTGGTGAGTGGCGAAGGCGCAGATGGTGTTCATACTGGAGCCTGAGGCATTGAGCTGCGCGGTCATTGCCAATTGAAGTTGTTTTTGCCTGTCCTCATCGCTTGTGATGATCCAAATGAGATCAACATCATCTGAATCGGTTGCCTTTTGAAGAATATCCACCAGTGCCTGCGCACTTACCTGAGGATTGTTGAGGATACCGATGCGATGCCTGACACCTAGGCGAACAAACTCAGCGCGAGCATCGAGGGTGAAATGACCTCCGGCTGTCCGCGAGCTCATCCAGTCGAGCTCCTGCGTGCGACCTTCCTTCTCATCGATTGCCAGTAACATTCTTATATTGGCTATTTCCAGGAGATGCCGTATGTGCTGCGAATCGTTCAAATCGATGGGGTCATCATAGGGGGCCACCAGCGCTCGGCTCAGGTGGGACAGGGCATAGACCAGCGGCTTGGTGGGAGTTGTCCACCAGGGAAGAGTCTCTGCGTGTCTCTGACAGATGACGTAGTCGAGATAAAATAGCTTGCGCAGACGATCTCGAATGAGAACGGGCTTGCTGTCAGTGGAGATAAACCAGGCAATCTGTTTTTCCAGGAGCATCGTATGTTCCTGGAGAAGCCTGAATATCAGGTAGTCTCTTTCATTCAATTGTATCGCCATCGCGTGTTTCCTCTTGTTCAGTTTTGTTGGGGTACGCTCTATTTCTGGGAAGGCAGCTCGCTGTTGACATACTGTTGAAGAACGTCCTCGTGTCGCGCCAGATTAACTCCATATGCCTTCCGCAAGCTCAGGTCCATAGCCTTGAGGTTCCCTCTGGTGCGGGCAAGTCCTGCTGAGCGATCCCTTATCTTGTTCAAGGCTTCCTCTAACTCATCCATGCTTTGCGCCGGGCGCTTCGGCCGGATCATCTCCTCGTATATTTCAGCGGCATCGTCGTACCATTGCGAGGTAAGGCTCCGGTACTGGCTGACGCCGGCCAGGATATGAGGCACGGTCAACGTCCGCAGCGCTCCCGATAAACCGCGATAGTTCTTGGCTATCTTTGCTGCTGTCTGGCTCAACTCATCCAGGCGCTCCGCCTGCTGGTTGATCGGTCGACTGATAACGACCCGGTCGGCATCGCTTACCAGATGTGCTGCCATTATGCCGTCGAATCTGGAGAACCATTCGGTAGCCAGCTGCGCGGCTTGACGCCTGGAGCCGAGGCTGCTCTCTCCCATGAAGCTACGCGCTGGCGCAGTCAGGGCGGCAAAGTAGTCTTCACCTGTCTTTACCGGTCCGGCGCTGGCTTGATTACACAAGAGCGGCACCAGCACCAATGCGAGCAGCGATCCTTTAATGATTATGTGAGCTATGTTACGCATAATGGGTTCTTATTGCTGTGAACTTTCCTCAAAATCTGAGTGATACACTCATCTCATGGCTGAATGGTGGCGTTCCAGAGCGGTTCTACTGGCACGCCAGAGCGCCCAACACTGCCGGCGCCTTGCTGAGCGCCGCCAGGCTGATTGAGGAAGGCGTCGCTTGCGCGTGCATCGCCTGCTCGCTGGCGAATCTGGGCGTTGTCAGGGCTGTTGGCATCGAATGTATTCATCTGCACGACCTTCCAGACTGTGTAACCCATAAGTAGAAGCATGAGGCCGGCAGCAGTGCCGATGACCCGCGATCCGGCATAGGGATGCCCGAGAACGACTGCTGTGGCAGCAAAGGCCATGAACACCGTTGCCGATACCACACCGAGAATGACAAGATAGCGAGAGAAGGTTCGGACCGTGGGCAGTGGACCATCGAAGTCGTAGAGGTTCTCATTGCCAGGCTTGGGATAACCCTGACCTGGACTGTCGGCGACGACTTGTTTTCTGCCGCCGCCGCCGCCGGTCTGCGGATAGGGAGCGAGGATGTCGTTCAACTGCGCCAGCTGGGACGGTGTAGCGTTGACATCCACCGATGGCTCGCCGGAGCCGAGATTGACTCCCAGTACTGACTGCACCTTGCCGACCTGCTCGGCGCTAAGTTGGTCGCCTCTCAAGGTCTGCACCATCCTGTTACCGCGAGAGCCACCGTTGCCCTGACTGTGTATATAGACGGTTGTGCGGCTGTGACCGGTCCCGGCTGGAAAATTGTTTCCGTGGGTGGGATCCGCCATGCCTGAAGGCGGTGGCATCGGGGCGCCACCATCTCCCGGGGTTACAGGTTCTGGTGTCGGTCCGTCCCCTGGTGGGGGCGGAATCGGTCCCAGTTGTGGCGGTAGAGGCTCGCCAAAGGGACGTACTCCACCGCCAGGCGAGAGCGGATCTGCAAAGCCGGCAGAAGCTGCAGGAGAAAAGGCTACTACTGCCAGAGCGCAGATAGCCAGCGCCATAAGGTAACACTGCGCGAGTCTTGCTCTTGATATTTTCGTGATGGTTATCATGCGTGCATACCTTGTCAGCGGTGCCTTGAATCATCGCTAAGAACTGGTTGGCGCTCGTCGCCGGGCGATGTGGATTCCGAATCATCATCGCCGCCGAGGCTATCATTATCATCAGCTGTCTTAATGCCGATATTTATTAGCTCAGAAGCCAGCGACTCCAGCTCGCTGAAGGACGGGAAATCGATCATTTCGTCTGGCGGACTGCCAGCTGCCAGGATATCTTGTGTCTGCTCGTCAATAAATGCCGACAGGAGGGACTGGTCTTGGGAATCTGTAGTGCTCTCATCGACGTCATCAATAAGCGGCTCGTCGCTAAGTTGCAGCTCCGGACTGGCGGAACGTCCACCTTTTGTAGTGATTGAAGAGATGACCGGCACTCCAGATGGATGCAGAATGGGCGCATAATCCCCGCCGGCAATCTCCAGGCAGCGAACGCCGTCTCGCTCGATCCGATCGACTGAGGTTACCTCGTACTCTTCTTCCAGTGTCTTGCCGCTCTGGCTGCATATCTTCTCGTCCATCGGCTCAAAGGAGTCGACGAGCTTACCCAAGGTGACTTCCAGCCCCAGTCCGCGCATCTCGCAGCAAAGCCCGTCGAAGGCTGCCGTTCGCCCGGGCTCCGACAGCGGCTTGCCCTGCACAAGATCGGCATAAATCGTGTGTCTTCCTTCTATGTCGTCGGACTTTATGGTCATCATCTCATTTAAAAGATGGGCGCTGCCATAAGCTTGAATCGCCCAGACCTCCATCTCGCCTACGCGTTGGCCGCCCTGATTGGCTTTGCCGCCGACCGGCTGCTGCGTTACAGCAGCATAAGGACCGCCCAGTCCCGAGCGGGCATTGACCTTGTGGAGCACCAACTGATTGAGCTTGAGCATGTATTGCCGCCCGATGAGCACTGGGAGATCAAACGGCTCACCTGTGCGCCCGTCCATGAGCACAGCCTTGCCGTCGTCCCCCAGCCACTCGTATCCTGGCAGCTGGCGCACAGCCTCCAGCGCCTCTCTCACAACCTCGACGGAAGCATCCTTGGTGACTGACTCGTCGAACTGGTGAATGCGATAGTAGCGGTTTAGGATGCTGGCATAAAGCCCCAACTGGGTGTCGAAGACCTGGCCGACATTCATGCGGCTCGGTACGCCGAGAGGATTCAGCACCACGTCAACTGGTGTTCCATCGGGCAGAAACGGCATGTCTGCATCGGGCACCACAACCGATACTATGCCTTTGTTTCCGTGCCTTCCGGCAAGCTTGTCTCCAACCTCCAGGCGGCACATGCGGGCAACGAGCACCTCTATCTCGCAGATCATGCCCGCCTTCATCTCCGGGGTTGTCTCCGGAGTGAAGATGCGCACGTCGATTACCCTGCCGCCGGAGCCGTGCGGCACGCGCAAACTGGAATCGGCCATATCTTCGGCTACCCTACCGAAGATCGATTGCAAGAGCTCCTCTTCGGCAGAGAGCGCTCGCTGCTCCTTGGGAGAGAGCTTGCCGACGAGCACATCGCCTGGATTCACGTATGAGCCAATCTTGGCTATCCCGCGTTCATCCAGATGCTCAAGGTCCCGGCCAGCGACATTGGCAATTTCGGGTGTGAGGATCTCCGGGCCGCGCAGCGTCTGGTGCACGCCAATGGAATGCTTTTCAATCTCGACATGTGTGAGCTTCTCGTCTTTGATGAGCCCTTCGCGGACAACAATGGCGTCCTCGAAGTTGTAACCGAGATAAGGAATGAAGGCCACGAGAAGATCGCGCCCGAGCGCCAGCTCACCGTTATCAATTGCCGGACCGTCCGCGATTATCTGCCCGGCCTCTACCCTGTCCCCTTGCTTTACGATTGGACGCTGATCGAGAATGGTGTTTTGATTGGTGCGGTCGAAGCGGATGAGCGCGTATATTCGCTCCTCTCCGCTTGCCTGTCGGATTACAACCTCGGAAGCCGTAACTTTGACGACGGTTCCTGCACGCCTTGCGGCGATTGCATGCCCGGAGGAGCGTGCCACCACCTTCTCCATTCCGGTGCCGACCCGCGGGCGCTCCGGCCGCACCAGGGGTAGGGTCTGCCGCATCATGCCGCCGCCCATGAGAGCACGATTGGCATCGTCATGCTCCAGAAATGGTATGAGGCCGGAGCCTACGGAGAAGAAGCCCTGGGGTGCTATGCCGATCATGTCAATCTCATCTGTCGGCACCTCGACAAAGGTTTCGCCC
>CAYPBX010000003.1:8021-11070 GCA_964409075.1 uncultured Candidatus Obscuribacterales bacterium | reverse complement strand
GCGGGCAGCGACCAGCGGCCCGACTATGCGTCCGTCCTCAACTTTGGTATCAGGCGGTGCCAGTGTATGCTCCTTGTCGTCTGCAGGAGCAAGGTAGACGATCTCGTCGGTCAGTTTGCCGGAGACGACACGCCTGTAGGGAACGGTCATGAAACCGTGTTCGTCAATGCGGCAGTATGTCGCCATGTACGATACCATGCCACAGTTCTTTCCTTCCGGCGACTCGACCAGGCATACACGCCCTATCTGGCTCGGGTGGACATCACGCATCTCAACCGGTGCGGCGTTGGGATCGATGCCGCCGGGACCGAAAGAAGTGATCCTGCGGCGATGAGAGAGTTCGGAGAGCGGGTTCTGCTGGTCGAGATAATGAACCAGCGGGTTGCCGGAAAAAAACTTGTTGATGGCTGTTGCAAAAGGGCGTGGATCGACAAAGTCAGTTGGGCTGCCGATCTCCTCGTCCTCGTTCAATTCAAGCCTGGTGCGGATGGATTTTGCCATCTGGGCGAGCGCCGGGCGCAAGGTACGCGTAAGAATCTCTCCTACACCACGCAGATGACGGTTTTCCAGGCTGTCTATGTTGTCGACCTGCCCGATGCCCAGCGGAAGCCCGAGCATATACTCAACTGCCTGCATAATATCGGTAGCCGAAAGCGTTAGCGAATCCTCCATCAGTGAGAGTTTCCTGTTCACTCGCTTGCGCCCCAGCTCACCAAGACAGTACCGCCGCCTGTCGGTAAGCTCAGCCAGCGCTTGCGAGCCCGCCATCACTCCGCCCGAGCCGTCTGGTTTCCAGACTCTTCCGATTACAGCCAGCGCCTCTTGGGCTGTAAGCTCCTTCCATTCAATCCGGTGCCGCTCCAGAAGCGGACCCAGACGCTTCTGGATCACCGGGACCTCGACTCCCATGGCTGTCAAAAGTGTTGTGGCGGCAACCCAGCCACGTTTGGGCAGCTTGATCCGGCACTTGGCCCGGCTGGACCGCCCGGTGCCTGTCTCCAGATCGAGCTCCATAGTTATGGGCGCGCCCAGCTCGGCAAGTATAAGTCCCTTGTAGAGCGTGGCGTAGAGACTCTGAAAATAAATCCCCGGTGCTCGCACCAGCTGCCCGAGGATGACGCGCTCGCTGCCGTTTATTACAAATGTGCCCCGGTCTGTGATCACAGGCAGGTCGGCCATATAGGTTTTGGACCTCCTCAGCTCCCCTGTTTGTGTGTCCCGCATCCAGACCTCCATGACCATGCGCTTGGAATGGGTCATGTTGGTCTTGCGGGCCTCCTCGGCTGATGTAGGGTAGCCTGATTCGGCAGTGTAATCTTCAAGATGCCAGTTAACCTTGCCGTCCTGCCCGACAAAGGAGACTTCGTAGCGTGCGTTGTATTCGCTTCCTACAGGAGAGATCTCGGTAAAGAGGCTGCCCAGCGTCTCTTCCAGGAAGCGCCTGTAGGAGCGCCTGGGAAACTCGGCCAGATCCGGTGCCTGGAAGTAAAAACTCATAGTGCGCCTCCGGCATTCACACTACCTATGGTATTGCCGGATACAATCTCCTGCGAGCGCTTGTGGATGGTGAGCGTCTTAGCCAGATCCTCGGCAAGCTCTTGTGAGCTTGGGTCCAGAGCCAGCGCAATACGCAGCTCGCTCAATGCTTCAGTCACCTTGCCTGCCGAAAGTAGATTGACTGCCAACCTGTGGTGGAGGGATGGATTGTCACGGTCTGCCTCAAGCGCGCGCCTGAGAATTTCAATTGCTAAATTGTAGTGCTTAGCCGCCTCTGCCGTTTCCAGCTCCGGCATATTTAAGCCTGCCGTGCTGAGCCCACCTGCCTGAGTTGCTGCTTTATGATCGGCTGTGATTGAGGCAAAATCTGTCCGCATTGCTGCAGGAGGTTCATGGAGGTTCTGGGGCTCAGATTCTGCTGGATCGTCCTTATCGTGTATCCTCATGTTAAGCTGCGCTGGATGCGATGCTTGCCTGTCGGTCGGCGTGTCCTCAAACATGGTCTTTGTCTCAACGAGGGAATTCTGCCCGGGAAATCCGGCAGCTTTTCTGTCCTGGGTTCCTGGATTCATGACCTGGCGTGCCATGTCGCTTTCCTCCGGGAACGCTGGCATCGGCGGCAATGTATTGCTGCGGCGCATCGCTGCCATGGCAGCGGCAGCTGCTTTGTTGCCGTCTGGATCAATTAGCACTGCGGTCAGATATGCCTGGTGCGCGGCGCGCATGTTGCCAGCTGCCTCCAGACACTTCCCGAGGAGAACCTGATAGTGGGCGTTCCTCGGCTCGAGCATGATTGCCTGGCTGGCTTCAGAAAGTGCCTCGCGCACCAACTGTTGCCCGAGAAGCGTCTGGGCTGCCTTCCTATGCTTCTCGGCCCTGGCATGCTCGATGGCTCGCTTCAGGCTGGCCCACCCTGAAGACAGCCCCGGGTTGCTGGGATCAAGCGCCGCAAGCTTCCGGTATTCGCTGTCAGCACCCACAAAATCGCCGGTCAGCTGCAGAGCGCCTGCCAGACCGAGGTGGTTCTCGGCCAGAAGCGGATTCTTCGCTACCTCCCGTCTCCAGAGATCCACCAGCGCATGGCCTGCGGCTGCATCTTCTGGATCGGCAATCACTGACTTACGCAGCAATGCAGCAGCACCCGTGTAATCCCTTTGCGAGAGGCAGAGAAGCCCGAGCTGGCGGTGCGCGGGAGCGTAGTTTACGTCCTGGACAATTGCCTGCTCGTACCAGCTTCTAGCGGTCGCCAACTGGGAGTAGCGCAGCGCCATGTCCCCCATCTTTACATAGGTGCGGGCAGAGCGCTCGAGATGCAGGGCTGCCTGAAACTCAACGGCGGCAGCCTCGAGATCGCCTACGGCGGCCAGGTGATCACCTGCCGCCAACCTGTCGTCAGCTAAGTGCGGATCGTGGCCTTGTCTTTCCATAACATCAGCCAACAGCTTGCCTGCCAGGCCGTTGTCTGGTGCGGCAGCCAGAGCCTTTCGCAAGAGGCTGGCAGCTGCATCCATGTGCCCGGATGCAATTCGGTTATTGGCAAGGGTCACCCGGG
>CAYPBX010000003.1:0-8011 GCA_964409075.1 uncultured Candidatus Obscuribacterales bacterium | reverse complement strand
GTTGATGCGAAACTGCTTGTTGGCAGGATCGAGCTCTACCGCCTTCTCGTGTGCAGCCAGCGCTTCCTCCCAGCGGGAGCTCTTGCCCAGGGAGACTGCGCGGTTGTTCTCTTCAATCGCCTGGTGCTGGCGGCGTTTGTACTCTTCCACTTGCCTTTGTTGAGCCAGACGAGCAGCCTCCTGAGCCTGCCTGCCCGCCTCCCGGGCATCCCGGGCAGCTGCCTCGGCAGCTTCTTTCTTCTCGGCCTCGACCTCACGATAGGTCGGACTGCGCTTGAAGCGGCTCACAGCCGGTATCAGCTCCTTAGCCTGGGAGAAGTTCTTGTCCTGGCGTTCAATCGGCAGAGGGCGGGCATTGAGCTGCCGCGCAGATGCCTGGCCTATCACTAGTGGCTGGCTGAATGCCAAGGCAAGACCGGAGGCAACAATTGAGACTCGCAAGCTCTTCTCCACGTCAAACACCAGTTGTGCTCTCCGTAAACCGCCTCCAGCTTACGATTCGGCAGACAGCACGTCTATTGGGGTTTATCCCACCCAGTGCGTAGTTCTCCCCCAATATATGTATATGTGAAACCAGTGTGTGCCGTCCCATTCGGCATCTTTATCTTGTCGGGCAAGGGTGTCATTGTGCGTGTGCTGTGGCAGAAAGGCTCGTCTCAAGCTCCGATACGGATTCGTTGAGACCAACCCGACTCCGGTGATATGGACCCTTAGAACCGGTTAAGAAAATATAGGAAATAGTATATGATTTTATAGTCAAACCCTAATTCTCGTCCTGGTTTGCTCGACTATTCTTTAGGTAGAAGAAGAATAAGCTGATCTCAGGTATAGAACCATGCTTTCGGGGGTGTTGGTCATGGTTTGGGGCCTCCTCATGTCGTCCACTGCCGACACGGCAATGGAGAGTAGGAGGAAGATTGCTTTTCTGCCAGGCAGCCCTGCTACTGTTACCTATTCCAGACCAAAGGTGATCATTTTCAGTGCTCCCTCTAGTACTGCCTGCTCTTATCTGGAGAATAATCTGAGGAAGACACAACACAGGTATGCAAGAAAAGTAGAGTTTGTGGTTATCGATGTCAGCAAGCCTGAGAATGCACCGCTAGCGGTGCAGTACACTTCAGGTATAATTCCAACCATTGTATTCATCACCAGCGCCGGAAAGGTAAGAAATGTTCTATACGGGTACAATCTTTCTGATTTCAAAGTTAACCTTAAGCAGATAGATTAGGGGTACCACGATCTGTATTTATGTCTCAACGACGCCGGTAGAGAACGCCTGCCAGATCGCGCTTGACCGGCAACCACGCTCCATCATTGCTCAAAGCCTTGTCCAGGTCTATGCCATTTGGCACCAGCACATAGTTAATTCCCCAGCGGTCAAGACGCCCTTGCCAGCCTGGTTTTGCATGGAGTGTTGCAAGATACTCAAGAAAGAATTTCCGTGGATAGAAGTCGGTGTTGTCGTCTATGAACACAGGTTTACCGCGCACGAGATACAGATACTGCCCCCAGTTGTCCCAGTTGAATAGCTGCCTGTCGTCGACAGCTTCTGGAATCGACCGGGCAGCCTTCACAGGTATTGTCCGCTCATAAAAATCCTTAACCTTATAGGCTGGATGCAAAAGAAAAATCGCCACCATTAGTGATGCCAAAAGGAGCATCAGGACGATCCGGCGAAGCGGCACACCCTGGCTTAGCCTCTCTTCGATACGGGCAAAGGAGGAGAAGCCGCAGATAAGCTGGTTGAGGAGACCGCCGCCAGCGCTTGGTAGCGTTGTGTCTAGCAACCTCCGGCGCAATATCGCAGACGGCGGGCCGCAAGCAGGTAGTAACACCAGAGCAAGGTAGGGCACCATCCGCATCGCCTTGAGACCAGAAGCCAGAAGGAGTAGCAACAGCAAAAGCTCCCATGCTGGTGGCCGGTAGCGGGCTGACAAGCAGAGTGCGACAAACAAAAGGGTAAGGGCGATTACAGCCCAGGACGAGATGCCGAAGGCCGGATCGAAGGCGGTCCACTCGGAGCCCTTGCCGAGCACATCCGGATGGGTAGCATAGTGGAGCATGTAGCTGTAGAAATGATAGCCGCGAATATTCAGACAGATAGCCAGCGCAGCTGCAAACACAGGTACAAGATCTGCCAGGATCATGCCGATGCTTTGTGCCTCAGATCTCCTTTTGCCCCTTGAGCCTAAAGAGCTGAACAGCTCAACTGCTGGCCTCACCAGAGTGATGGGCAGCGCTAAGAGCGCGCTGCCATGAAAGTTGACCCAGGCAAAAGCGATGCAGGCGGTGAGGAGAGCTCGCAGCTTCCAGCCGGCAGCCGAGAGGAAGGTTACATAATGTAGGGCCAGGAAGGCGACCCAGGAGAAGAGATGCGGACGCGCCGACCAGTGCATGGAAGCGGCAAGCAGCATGAGCGCAAGCGGCACCCAGCCGGAAATGGCTCCCAGACCGCGCTGACGCGCGATCTGGTAAGACCACATGAGTGAAAGAACAATGAGCCCAGACCCCAGGAAGACCACACCGTTGAGACCAAAACCATCGAAGAGATAGCCGAACGACAGATCTGCCCCCAGCTCATGCGTGAGCCACGGCCACTGCGGATTGACAGCCCAGGTAAAGAAGTGTCTCGGGATCTCCTGGTGCGCGAGTATATAGGCACCGGTGTTAATCGGCCGCGCTGTCGCGCCGTCTTTGAGCAGGAGATAAGGGCAGCCGAAAAGCACAGCTGCCCAGAAAAAAAGGAAGAAGGCGCCACCGCGCCCGAAGGCGAAGGTCTGCGCGAGACTGGCTTTGCGGAAGCCCTCCACACCCATAATATTCCTCAGACGGAACCGGACTGGAAAATAGCACCCACATTCCTTACCAATTTGTACCAGGCGGTTGAAGCGTTTAAAATAAAGAACCGACCGGACTGTCGGCACCCTGCCGGCTGGTTGTCAACAATGCAGATCTGTCTGCATAGATAATAATAAGGAAAAGGTTCTGAACTACCCTTGGAGTTAGCCCCACAGACATATCAGAGGCATTCGGCCTTCAGGCCCCGTACGGTTATCTGCGAAAGGCACGAGCTTATCCGTTTCGGGCTGAAGCGGGTAGTCAGCGAGGTTGTCGAGATAGTCGGGGAAGCTCCGGACGGCATGATGGCGGTCGAGCTTATCAAGCGCCTGCGCCCCGACTTCATCATCCTGGATTTCGACCTGGACATCCTCAACGGGCAGGAGGTGACCCGCCGGGTGATGGAGGAGACGCCCAATACCAACATACTGGTCTTGACGGACTCCTACCACGCCACCAAGTATCACAACCAGCTCCTGCGCGCCGGAGCCAGGGGCTTCTGCCTGAAAAGCTCGGGGCCCAGGACGCTCTTCGAGGCGATCGAGCAGGTCACCCGAGGGCTGCCGTACTGCGATCCGAAGATAACCCAGCTCATCAAACAGGTTCCGGCGCATACGCCCAACACCAACCTGACAGACCGCGAGATTGAGGTTTTAATCAGGCTGGACCTGCGCAACAAAGAGATTGCCGAAGAGCTTGACATGAAGCTGCGCACGGTCGAAAAGCATATCGAGTGCATATTGGCCAAGCTGAAATGCTCAACCCGCACAGCAGCAGCACTCAAAGCAGTTCAAGCCGGTTATGTGCTCCTGCCGAAAATGCCCGGGCGGGATCCGGTCACCGGTGTCTCCCACGAGCAGACGGTAGCCGAGCTGCAGGCCGAGCTGGCCATCGCCAACGATCATCTCAAGGCGCTGCTCAAACAAAATGAGCTGTTGAAGCAGGCCCTTAATGAAAGGATGCGCGGCTCCGGGGGGGAGCGGCAATAGAGAATCTGTGTCACAGGCTTCGTGCATCATCTTGCTCTTCATCCTTGCCTTTGTGGCGCCGGCGGCAGCGAAGGCTGGCGAGCCTGCATTTCCAACAGGATCCTCTGCCAGCCGATTTTTGCAAAGGGTATCCGGCATCACGACAGCCACAGATTTTCTCACCAGCCGGATCGCTGGTGCCCTTGTCAGGCGGAAACTCTCCGGGCGTG
The DNA here is from genome assembly GCA_964409075.1 of uncultured Candidatus Obscuribacterales bacterium. Taxonomy (GTDB): domain Bacteria; phylum Cyanobacteriota; class Vampirovibrionia; order Obscuribacterales; family Obscuribacteraceae; genus CAYPBX01. The sequence goes on along the minus strand of CAYPBX010000003.1, from coordinate 3,975 downwards.
TAAAGGTGCGTGTCAAGACATACGGTCTGACGAATTTGCTGGCCGGCAAGCTCAAATCCGTAAAGATTGAGCTTGCTGACTCCTCTTATCAAGGCGTACCGCTTGGCAATCTGACAATCGCGACCCAGCACCCGGTGTGGGCTGCCTATCTCAAGACCAAAACCGCCAGGCCAGGTATTTTGAGCCCTGTTCTCATAACGATTGCCGGGGCGCTCAGCCAGGAGGAGATTAGCCGAGCGCTTGCTGCCGATGAGATCTCCTCGCGCTTGAAGATGGTCAAATTGGACCTGCCCGGGCTGGGCAGCCAGCATCTTCAGCTTCTCAATCCGGCAGTCAAGCTTGGTGATAATCGAGTGGAGATTGTCTCCAAACTGCAGGTGTTGGGCTCACTGCCGGAGGGAGCGGTAACTGTCAAGATTGCCTGCCGCCCCAGATTGTTTGAGCGGGCCAAGATATTCATCGACGATCTTACGGTCCTTTGTCCAGAAATTATCGAGCCGGCTGAGTTTGCAGGCTTTGCTGCCCGCCTTGTAAATCCGCTTGTGGATCTGGGCAGATTCGACCGGGCCGATCATGCCTTCAGGCTCGATCAGCTTGAGGTTACAGACCATACGGTTAGATTCAGCGGCAGCCTGATCCTGGCGCCGAGAAGATCTGTCTGAGAGGCAACGCATGTTCGTCTTTAGAGCCACGCTAATCGCAACTCTGGCTATGCCTTTACTTTCTGCTTGCACAACAGAGCCTGTTCTCACCGGCCAGGACATCTCGACAGCTCCCGTGCGGGTCTGGTTTGTACAACCGGCAGGGTCAAAGCTCAATCTGGTGGCAGTCGACAGGACTCATTTCCGCGGCTGCGATCGGCTCGAGGAGGCGGTTTCCGAGCTGCTCGCCGGTCCGAGCTCGAAGGAGAGAGACAGTGAGAATCTGGGCAGCGAAATCCCGGCCGGCACAATTCTTCTGGGCGTGAATAGGGGTGAGCGGAATGTTGAGCTTGACCTCTCTGCCCGGTTTGCATCCGGCGGCGGTAGCACATCCATGTCCATGCGCCTGGAGCAGCTGACGCGTACGGTTGCCGAAGCTGCGGGCAGCGACAAGGTATACCTGCTGGTGGAGGGCAAAAGGCTTGAGGCCACCTCCGGAGAAGGGCTGGAGGTTAAGCAGCCGCTAAATTGATATTAAGCGCTACGGCGGCTTCCTCCGTCGCCGCCTCCGCGCCTGCACCGCTCAGCTGCAGATTCCTGGACCGGAATCTTCCGCCTCGCTGACTGGGCGTAATATTCAGGAAGCGCTACGGCGGCTTCCTCCGTCGAGAAAAATCTTAAGAGGTTATGGTAACCTCGGCAGCTTGAGCTCCTCTCTGGTAAGATATCTGCCTGGTTTCAAGACACGCCGGGCCGATGAAGGAGAAGATACACCCTAAATATCACGCTGTGGACGCTACTTGTGTCTGTGGCAATACTGTTGCGACGGGTTCGACAAAGGCGGAGATCCGGGTTGAGATATGCAGCAACTGTCATCCGTTTTATACCGGACAGCAAAAGATCGTAGACACTGAAGGCAGGGTAGACCGCTTTGTCAAACGCTACCGGCGCAGCCGGGGCGCTGCTGACGAGAAGGAAGGCACAGCCGGCTTAGCGCAAACAGAAGAAGAGGAAGCGCAGCAAAAGGCTTCCGTCGTAAAGCAGTGAGCCTGGTTGAGCATGAGTCTAAACAAGGCAGCTAGCCCAACCTTGCGCTCAAGGCATCTCGTGCGCATGAGAGTAAAGCAGGACACAGGCCTCACGCCCGTGCTCTCAAGAGACGGCGCGGTCAATCAGTGCCACCGTAAATACGGCATTGGAACAAGATGAGGCCGAAGGCAAGCGACCGGCTTGTCGTCGCCCTGGATGTAGACACTGTAAATGCAGCGCTTGCGCTTGCCGAGCTTTTGCGGGAGGAGGCCGGATATTTCAAAATCGGCATGCAACTCTTCTGTCGGCAGGGGGCGCGGGCAATCGAAGCGCTTACCGGCGCCGGGTTTAACATATTTGCTGACCTCAAGCTGCACGACATCCCCAATACTGTCTATGCTGCCAGTGCCGCGCTGGCTGAGCAGGCGGTCTCAATTTTCAACGTCCATGCTTTAGGCGGCTCCGCCATGATGGCGGCTGCTGTAGAGGGGGCGCACCGTGGGGCCGGTTGTAAATCGAAAGTTCTAGCTGTCACAATATTGACGAGTCTGGCAAGACGGCAGCTGGAGGCGGAGCTGGGCATGTCTGGCTCAGTCGAGGAGACCGTCGAGCGCTTGGCCACCCTGGCCAAGCGCTCCGGGCTCGATGGCGTGGTCGCGTCGGCTAAAGAAGCAGGCAGGCTGCGCCGTCTTCTCGGACCGGATTTCATCATCCTCACGCCGGGCATCAGACCAGACTGGGCTGCCGCCGGCGATCAGAAGCGCATATCCACTCCCGGTGATGCTATAAAAGATGGGGCTGACTATCTGGTTGTCGGCAGGCCGATTACGCAGGCCGCCAATCCCAGGGAGGCGGCGCGCAAAGTTGTAGCGGAGATTGAGGTTGCGCTTGAGCAGATAGAGGAGTCCTGATCAGGTAAGCTTGCCGGGCTCTGGCTCTTCGCTGCGAGCCGACGTAGAGCCTACGGTCTCAATCTCGCCGGCTATGTTGCTCGTTGGTGCCGGCTCTGCACTGCAGGTGATATCATCAGCTGCACCTGGCTCTTCTTGTGCCTTCTCCTTCCCTTTGTCCTGTCGCGCAAAGCCGAGCAGATTAACGATGGACTGCAACGCGCTTGAGACCTTGCTGCCTGAGGTCTGTTCCCAGAAGAAGGACAGCGGCGCGCTTAAATCTTCAGCTGTATTGTAGCGGACAAGCATGCCTCTTGTAGCTGCAGAGATGGTGCCGGTCTCCTCTGATACCACAATGCAGAGCCCATCGTACATCTCCGTCAAGCCGATAGCAGCCCTGTGCCGTGTGCCGTACCTGTAGCTCAACTTGGGATTGTCTGTCATCGGCAGGATGACTCCGGCCGCCACAATCTTGTCCTGGCGGAGGACGACAGCTCCATCATGCAAAGGTGAGCGAGGGAAGAAGATGGTCAAAAGGAGGTTGGCTGAGACGTCTGCATTGACCGGCGTGCTGGCTGAGAGATGCTCGAGCGCCCCGTCCGGCGGCTCTACAACCAGGAGCGCCCCGGTTCTCGTTCTTGACAGCTCGCGCACCGCTGCAATGATCTCAGTGATAGTCTCCTGCGATCGATCGGCGTGGTTGCTGGCTAAGGACAGATCGAATTTCAGGCGGCGGCTGCGCCCTAGATAGCCCAGTCCTCTGCGAATCTCAGGTTGAAAGATAATCAAGATGGCCAGCAGCGCGACCGGGATGAGATGCTTAAGTATGGAGGTGATGATGGTAAAGCCTGAGAAGTAGGAGATCAGGCAGATGATTGAGAGCACCATCAGCCCCTTGACCAGGCGCTCAGCCTGGGTGCGGCGAATGCGCCCCCAGACCCAGATGCCAGCGTAAATGACTATGAAAAGCTCGATTCCGGTCCTCAGCAGGCTGGGCCAGTCGATCTGGGCAAACATATCCGCTAGTCGTTCCATCTGGGGGTCTGGTTCGGAAAAGACGGCTGCCTCAATGAGCTCTGGCTAGCCTGTCCGGTACCCGGTCGTGAGCGAGCAGATCGCCTACCGATTCCCGCTCTATGATTATCTCTGCCTGACCATCGGCAACCAGCACGCAGGCAGGTCTGGGTGTGCGGTTATAGTTGGAAGCCATGCTGTAGTTGTAGGCGCCGGTGGCAAACACAACGATAAGGTCGCCCTGGCGAGCGTCGATCGCAGCGTCTCTTATGATTATATCCCCGGATTCGCAATACCTCCCGGCAATTGTTAAAGGTCCATCTGTCTTGCCGGAGCGCATGCGGTTTGCAATCGCCCCGCTGTAGCTCAAAGTTGACATCGTGCAGGGCCCAGAACTCGTC
>CAYPBX010000002.1:0-21711 GCA_964409075.1 uncultured Candidatus Obscuribacterales bacterium | reverse complement strand
GCTTCGGCAACCTCTCTGCCGCTTTCATTCTTCCTTGAATGCGATGACCATGGCGTCAGCGCAGTCGCTTGTGGGTTGAGATGCCCATGTAAATCCGACGGCAATACTCGGAACCGGGCTCCAATGGCTCAATGGTGGAGCACCTCGCTTAACACGAGGGGGTTGCAGGTTCGATTCCTGCTGGGAGCATTTGTTGTCGAGTTGTGCTGTTGCTGGCACTGCATGTGAGACCACAGTGCCACGGATCACTTGAAGCAAAAAAACGCAGCGTGGATGGTCCACGTATGCGGCCGCTTGGGGTCAGAAGCCCCTTGAGCCGACGGTAAGAAATCGGCCCGTGCGACCCACAGATGACAGAGCAAGGGAGAAAAGCCATGAGCGCAGACACCACGATGGCCATTTTGAAGACTCGTACCCTTCTTGGCGAGGAGGGATGCGAGGACGAGTACCGCGTGGCGCTCGTCCAGGCGGCGGAGAACGCCCTGCCGCAGTCGTATCCGCCGGAGCGCAAACCGCGGATGATCCTCTTCGAGGGTCTCCCCGGCGACCCGTTCTGCGGTGAAGTGCCGGAGGACCTCATCTTCCGGTGCTGGTACCAACTCGCCTGCTTCGGCAACTCCCGCGTCTACCATGACGCGCGCACGGCCAGGAAGGTCGCCCGCCGGAAGTGCTACCGGGCGCGGAAACGGGGCCGGATCGTCGAGTACGGCGTCAAGACGCTCGACTGCTGGATTGATCCCTTCCCCACCTTCAGCAGGGAGATGCTCGAGGCTGCCATGCGGAAGCACCGCGTCTTCCCCTTCACCCAGGGCTAGGCGCGAAGCCGATGGCAAGCTGACAGGGCGGTGTGATCCGTCACACCGCCCTGTCGACGGGGAACGGGAGTGAAAACTGGTGGTGGAGGGGTCACAGAGAACTGGCGCAGCGTATCGATTCGAGATCCCCGGGCAGCGTGCCCGGGGGTGTTTCCGATCCTCTTATGGGAGACCAAACATGGAATTTCTATCTGTTCTGTGGACAGAAATCTCGAAGGGCTTCAGCATCGGCTTTTCGTGCACTGTGGGGCTACTCAACCACGTAGCCTTTTCTTGTTGGCTTCGTGGCCTTCTTTGTCGTTGCCCTCGGTGCCTGCATGATTTCCGCGTTCTTCCTCGAGATGCTTGTGAAGCAGAGCTATCGTTGGTTGAGTCGGGTGTGGAATTCATGAGCGGTGTGGCTGCGGCCGTCTGCGATTGGAGGTGGGTCATGACATTTTCCGCGTATGGATATTCAGCGACCATTGGTGACTGGGAATCGCTCCTTTGGGGGGCAGGGTTCATTTTCTCCACCCTGGCCTTTGCCATCATTGTTGTGGCTCTGGTCTTGAGTGTTGTGACTGCGCTTGCGTATGCCTTCCAAATCTTGTCGGTCGTTAGTGGTATGGTCTGTAATTTCCTGATCGGTATAGGCAAAGACGGCTTCCGCTGGCTGTGCCGACTATTTCACATCTAATCGGGCCGGTTTGGCCTTCGTCGTTTGGGTTTGCGCCAGACTTTTATGGCGCAGCTAAACTGTACCGGACTTGTTTGGTATCAAACGTGTTGGCTCGTCAGGAATACACGTTTGTGTTTTGGCTCATGCCTGCAGCTTCTGGTCCTGGCATAAGCTGTAGAGCTGGAGAAAGGAATGGACTTTCCTCGCAACGGCAGACAGGGTTCTAGGCATCGACTGCGCTCGTGCAGTGCCCCACATCTGACTTGTAAGCCTGAAATTAAGATACTAGCGACCATAGTAGCACTGAAGGTGGGCTCAAATCGCTGTTGTCACCGATCCTATTTAGCGATATAGTATAAATTTGGCAATCGAGCAAAATTACTAGCATATGGGTGTACCGGTGATGTGTATTATAAGTTGGGAATGACCGGCACTAAATCTGGTGCAAGGAAAGATTGCTGAAAAGTGGCAAGGTAAGGAGGTGACTCGAATGGCGATTTAGGAAAGTTTTGTCATGTTCTGTGCAACAGTCCAAATCTCTCGATGCTTGTAATCAAGGCTCCGTATGAACCGGCGGTGTCGCCGTTCGCAATCTGCAAAGCCTGCTTCGTGTCCGTATCGCCACACCGTTAATTTATAGATATGCTGAGCTGAAAATTTAGGCAAGCAATAGTCACGCTTGTTGACGTGCGCTCATAATATAGCTATTATAGCCTTGTGAAGAGAGCTAATATATCTGAGATCAAGAATAACTTGAGCGCTTACATAGATATGGTGCGCCATGGAGAATCCATTGTGATTATGGACAGAAAGCAACCGGTCGCTCGCCTGGAGCCGGTCCACAGCGATATTGCTTCCGATCCCGGTGGTCGGCTTGCCAGGCTGGAAAGAGCTGGTGTACTCACCCGGCCGCGAAGACCGTTGGCGAAGAGATCGATCCTCGACAGTCCGCCGCCGGGGAACAGAGGTGAACCCAGTGCTCTTGCAGCTTTGCTGGCCGAGCGAGAGGAAGGACGGTGAGATTCTGGGACAGCTCCGCAATTGTGGCGTTGTTACGAAAGGAGGCGGCTACGGAGCAGATGATGAGGCTGCGTTCCACGGATCCCTGGATGATAGTCTGGTGGGGAACGCTGGTCGAGTGCGCTGCAGCCCTGTCCCGCATAGACCGAGAGTGCAAACTGTCGCTTTCTTCAGTGGCGGAATCGTTCGATCGGCTGCAGGAACTGAGCCTGTGCTGGCATGAGATACAGCCTTCGGATCTGTTGCGGGAATTGGCAGTTCGTCTCCTGCGCGTACACAATCTGCGCGCATCTGATGCTATGCAGCTGGCATCTGCCATAGTCGCCAGCGAGCACAGCCCCCGGTCTCTGCAGTTTGTCTGCCTGGACAACAGGCTGGAAGCAATTGCCCAAAAAGAGGGCTTCCCGGTATCGCGGTCGGCATGAACTCAAATGGCGCCTAAAGCTCAGTGTGGCTCGATAACGTTTAAGCCTTTGAAATAGCTCCTATAAAATCCGCGATTGCGGGTAAGCAAGCAGTCACATTGGACTAGGGCATGGGCGCCAATCAAGAAATCGGCAATCAGTTTATCTTTTCTGCCGCCGGCCTTTCGATATCCTTTCCAGGCTGTTGCAGCTGCCATTGCAGCAGTTTCGGAATCAGGCGAGAAACTGATGCCTATCTCACTCATGATGGTGGACAGCTCCGTGGGCTTGCTGAAAAAGCTGGCTACCTCTGCCCAGACTACTCCGCAAGCGACGAGTGATCCGGCAGAAAGCCTCTCTTTCAATGCTTGCGCAGATCTATCGGCATAACCAGGCGCATTGGTGAAAAGGTCAAGCAAAATGTTTGAGTCGACAGCTGTAATCACCTCTGCCCCCTCATATCGTCAATGAGCTTGTCCACAGGGCCCAGGTAGGGCAGGCATCCGCGTGCTGCCTCAATGGGATCTAGCGTGACCTCCTTGGTCATTACAATCTTGCCTCGCTCGACAGCGAAACTTAGAACAGTCCCTGGTCTTAGGCCAAGTTTGTCTCGAATAGTTTTGGGAATGGTTACCTGTCCCTTTTCCGCAATAGTTGATCTGAGCGTCTTCATTGAATTTCAATTCCTACAAAATTAGCATAAATTCCTACCAAACAATCTTAGCTCAATCATGCTATCAGTAGACTCAGCTGTCAACGGTTACAACGTGGAGGGCTTATCTTGACTAACTGTAATTATCGAGACTTCAATGGTGGTCAGGGCATCTATGTGAAGGGTGCCCGGGGGTTGGGGGCCCGTGGCGGCTCCTGCCGTCCAGCAGACATGTGTGCCCTTTAATGTGCAGTTGTTGAAAAGGCCAGGAACTTTTGTTTAGGTTTCTTACATCACTTCTTTTTCTCGTAATTACCTGAATAGAGTAATCCCTAAGCAAGTCGCTGAATTTCTTACGTAGGCATCCAACAGCTCGGTCCTGAACTGAGATGTGGATATTTGGCATTGAGAAACCAGGGCAAGGGTGCTCGGGCAACTCCTGTTCACCCACAGTACGCGCAGAGACGAGTGCTTGTTAGCACAGCTTTAGAGCATAGCGGGGGCGTGTACTAGCAGCGAAAAGAACCCCTAAACAAGGAAAACACAAATGAAGTTACGGACACTTATCTTTCTGTTGTTGGCGCTGGCGGGCGTCGGCTTTATCGTTTTCACGGTCTATTTCCCGGCTGGCTTTGGGCGATCCGGAGCCGAGAACAATGCCGGTCAGGTGGAGATGACGATGACGACAGCTCCTGCCACCACACCTGCGCAATTGCATGTTGTCGATGTCACTGACAGCAACTACAAAGCCGAGGTACAAGCCACCACAGACCCTGTCATCATCGACTTTTCGGCGACCTGGTGCGATCCCTGCCGGCGCTTTGGCCCAGTATTCGACAAAGTCTCCGGGCAATATCAACAATCCGGAGGCGGCAAGGTCAAGGTGAAGTTCTGCAAGGTGGATGTCGACCAGTCGCCGCAAGTTGCCAGCCTCTGGAACATCCGTGCCGTGCCCACCATCGTCCTGGTGAAGCCGGACGGCAAGGGCGGACTGGTCTATGTCTCAACCAGCGGCTACCACGACGAGACAGCGCTCAAGAAGTTCATCGACGATGCGCTCAAGCCAGGCGCTCAGACAAAACCTGCTCCCAGCATGCCCTGACAAGGCCAAGGAGTAGAGGTCTTTCCTCTTCGGAAACAGCGATGGCAGGTGCCGCCTGCCGAGGCACTGGCAGAGGCCCCTTGTCTGGCATGTTTTTGTTGGCCTGTAGTTAGCGGTATTGGAATAAAGTCGCTCCTGATGGCCGACCCGGCAGAGCTGCTGCGGTTCTGCCGGGTCTTCTCTTTCTTTTCAGAACATACTGATGAAGGTCAAGGAGATGTCTCAGAAAAGGCCCTGGCGTAAGGACGCCATAACAGTCTTGTTTGTTGTTCTTGCTGGCTGGATCTGGATAAGCGTTGCCTGCGCTGGCAGTCTACCTGCAGCACCAGGTGTGGATGAAGACAGGCACACTGTTCAGGCGCGTCTGATCGCTGATGGTAAGGAAATTATTCCAGGTGAGCCATTCCGCCTGGGGGTGGAGTTTATGCTTGCTCCCGGCTGGCATATTTACTACCTGGAGCCAGGCGATACGGGAAGACCTACGACAGTGGAGTGGGAACTGCCACCCGGCTTCACGGTCGGATCGCTTCTCTGGGAGAAGCCATCCAGGTTCAGGGAGTTGGACCTGACCGCATACGGTTACCAGGGACAGACTCTGGTGGCGGCAGAGATTGTTGCGCCGGTAGAGCTTAAGCAGGGGGACAGAGTCACAGTGTATGCCAAGGTGACCTGGCTCGCCTGCAAGGAGTCCTGCATACCCGGAGCTGCCGACCTGACTCTGACTCTTACGGTTGGTGCTCCTGGCAGCAGACCGGTCCTGGAGAATGCAGAGAGGTTCTCTGGTGTCGGATTCATCGGCAAAGTCGAGGATCTCGATCAAGCAGACGAAGCTTCGGGTCCTGGCAGCAGCACCAGCGTGCTGGACAGGCAGATTGTTGTTGAGGACGGCTCGGAGAGTCGTGCCGGCGTGCTTGTGTATGTGTTGCTCGCCTTTGCTGGCGGACTGATCCTCAACCTGATGCCGTGCGTGCTGCCGGTAATCTCGCTCAAGATAATGAGCTTCGTAAAACAGGCTGGGGATGACCGCCGCACCATCTTTCGGCACGGGCTCTCCTATACGGCCGGGACTCTATTCTCCTTCCTTGTGCTTGCTGCCCTTGTCGTCGTGCTCAAGAGCGCCGGGCACATGGTTGGCTGGGGATTCCAGTTTCAGTCCCCGGTGTTTCTTGTCTTCATCTGCGCGCTGCTCCAGGTGTTGGCGCTTAGCCTCTTCGGGCTCTTCTATGTTTCAGTATCGATCGGGCAGAATCAACTAGGAAACCTGGCTGGCAGGAGCGGCATGGTGGGATCTTTCTTCACTGGGGTCCTTGCAACCATCCTCTCTACTCCCTGCAGCGCGCCGTTTCTGGGCACAGCACTTGGCTTTGCGTTTGCGCAACCCTGGTGGATGATTTTTATCATCTTTCTTTCAATCGGCACAGGGCTGTCGCTACCGTATCTGGTGCTCACGGCAAAGCCCGGCTGGCTCAAGCTCTTGCCTAAACCAGGTGCCTGGATGGAACACCTAAAGGAGCTCATGGGATTTGTGCTGCTTGCCACGGTCGTATGGCTGCTCTGGGTGGTCGGACGGCAGATTGGCCTGGATGGGCTCATCTGGGTTGTCGGCTTTCTCTTGATTGTGGCTCTGGCAGCCTGGCTGATTGCCAGGTTTGCTGGTTTGAACACCGGCAGAAAGAGAAAGGTTCTTGTCTGGACTCTGGCATCTGTTATGGTGGCAGGCGGCTACTATCTGATGGTGAGCGACAGGATTACCAGGGTAGAGTCAAATGTTAACGAGTCAGGCGTTGCCAATGAGCGAGTCGCTTGGGAGAAATTCACGGTAGCCACGCTCGACCAGCACCTCGCCAACGGACGCACTGTTTTTGTTGACTTTACGGCGGAATGGTGTTTGACCTGCAAGGTAAATGAACGCCTGGCCGTCAACACAGATGCAGTGGCTGCGAAGCTACAGGAGTTGAACGCGGTGGCGTTGAAGGCTGACTGGACCAGCCAGGACCCGGAGATCTCAAAGATGCTTGCCAAGCTGGGCAGGTCCGGTGTGCCAGTCTACGTGATCTTTCCTGCCAGCAACCCCGACAAGCCGATTCTCTTGCCTGAGATCATAACCCAGAAGATGCTTCTCGATGCGTTGGACATAGCTGGTCCTAGCAGTCCCTGAGTAACCACCAAGGGGAAAACATTCCGTGTGGCAGATTGCGTAAGGCTGGCCGGCATGGAAAACGCCAGCCAGCCTTACTTTCAAATGCCCGTCAGTAGTACGATAACAGCTAGTAGTAATCAAGCTTGATCGACGACGGTAAAAAAGCCAGGGTGGGTAGGCGGAGCAGCTCGAAAGCTGCTCCGCTGTAACCCAGCCGCTGGCAGGCAAAAGATCAGTCGCCACTATGGGCGGTTAGCTTTTGCCTTTCGACACGTCGTCGACATCGAGACTACAGCGATTCGGGACCGAAGGAGTCGGGCAGAAGCCCTTCCACTGTCCAGCGCACCACCGTGCTGTCTGTGTTGAAGATGTTGAGGACGGTTGCATGCTGCCCGAACTCGCGCAACACCTGGCGGCAAAAGCCGCAGGGTGAGCCGCCCGGGCACTTGGCGCAGACGACCGCCACGATTAGGAACTTGCGGAAGCCGTTCTTCACCGCCTCGAAGGCTGCTGTGCGCTCAGCGCAGATCGTGCCGCCGTAGGAGGCGTTCTCGATGTTGCAACCAACGAAAATTCTCTTCTCGCCAGCTGCGTTCTCGGCAAGAATTGCTGCTCCCACCGGGAAGTTCGAGTAGGGGCAGTAGGCCTGTTTGGAGATCTCCCAGGCTTTGTCTACGAGCGCCTTCTCCATGGCATCCAGCTCGGCGTAGGAGGAGACGAGGGAGCCTGGGATGCGGTGCTCCTCTTCGTCCGGGCGCATGATGATCTTGGCGCCCTCCTCTTTCTCGATGTTCGCGCCATAGTTGGCGATGATGGTCGATCCCTTGCGGGCGCGACCGATAGAGCCGTAGCGGGCATGGACCACTGAGCCTTCCTCGGCCGTGAAGGTGGAACCTTCGTAGGCTGTGCCGCTGGAGCCGGCGAGATAGACGCCGGTGGAGCCCTTCTTGGCCAGGACAGTTGAGCCGGCTTGCGCGCGGAAGAAGTCTCCTTCACCGGCTGTGAAGCCTTGTCCACGGCGGACCGAGCGCACCTTGGGCTTTTCTGCGTCTGACCTTTGCTGTGAGCTTTTGGTCTTGTCTTGAGTTTTCACGTTCTTGTTCCTTGAGCTAGGCGGCGATTGATCACCGCCCCAACCGATTGGTTGTAGGGTTGCGGTTGTCGCCATCTGGCGCCTCCCGCAGGGTGGGGAACGAGTCCCCGTATCGCTGGCAGCCACATCCGGTGCAGTGGCGCCGCGTCCGGTTTGTAGTGGTGCTGCAGCACAGTCGAGCTGCAGAAGTCCGGATCCACTCTACTGGTAAGCAGCGATGAAACTGAAAGCGATGAATTGGCACCAGTTTGAAAGTTACTTCTTCTCCTCCTGCTTGCGGATCGCCTCCAGGAGCCTCTGCAGTGTTTCGGAATCGATACTCCTCAACAATGCGTCGGTGCTGAAGCGTCCCTTCCGTTCGGCACGGCGCTTGAGCGCCTCCTGGTAGCGTGCATCCAGGGTCTTCTGGTCCTCCGTCTTGGAGAGCTTGATGTCGAGGTTGTCGAAGGACTCGACGTCAACGACCGCATTGCCTGTGTCCAGCGCTGTCACCTTGACGTTGTCACCGCGCCTGGTTATGAGGATCTCCTGGGAGAGGTGAGAGGGAATGGAGAAGACCTTGCTGTCGACAGTGTCAATCATGATGTAGAACATTGTCTCCGAGCCGATTGTCTCCTCTCCGATGCGGGTGATGGTGCCCTCGAAGGAGACAGCCGTCACCTTCCCATCGATGGCTAGGCTGGTACCCTGGCTGCGCAGCTTGGAGGAGTAGAGGCGCAGACACTCACGCAGCGACTCACCCACCACGACCAGCGTCCGGTCGTTGTAGGCGACCATGCCAACCATCTGCGGGTTGCCGGAATCGTCCTTGAGCACGCTGATGAAGGTAGGCACCCCGTTGACCAGATAGGGAATAGGCCAGGTAGAGTCATAACCCTTCTCCTGCGCCTGTCCCTTGATGACATCCCGGGCAGCGGCCTCGGTGATGCCGGCTCGGCGATAGAACTTGGCCTGGCCGGTGCGTGCATCGACCAGCATGAAGCCCATGGTTCCCTGGTCGGAGCCGCCAGCCGACTGCAAGCCCGTGTACCAGGCGCAGCGTCCGTCGGCTGTATAGACCAGCGATGTGCCTTCGGAGGCGTTGATCACATCGCGCTGGGCGAGCCACGAGTTCCACCAGCCGTGCACGAAGTCACCCCAGTCGTCGATGCGGCCGTCGGTGATGTTCTGCGGCTGGATGCGGTCGATCCAGGTAGGTGCGTCGTCGATGCTGTACTCGGCGATGGTGCCGTTTGTCGGATCAACAACCAGCACTCCCTTGGCCACAAGGCCGGAGAAGCCGACCTGAGGCTTCTGGATGGTGACGACCCAGTACGGCTTGCCACTGTCGTCAAGCTCGAAGGTGTAGTCCGTAAGCCCGACTGTGGCGTAGCCATTCTGGTAGAGGTAGCGGGGCAGGTAGCCGCTAAAGCTGCCTCCCATACCGATCGAAAGCTCGTAGTCCTGCACGATCTTGCTGTCGGAGTAGTTGTTGGCCGAGACCATCATGTAGCCTGGCGTCGTGCCGTTCGATGCCCACTTGAAGAAGTCCCGGTGCTCGAGCGGACCCACCCACCAGAGCCTGCCGTTCACCGACTGGATGTTCATCTCGCCGATGACGCAGCGGCTGCCAAGTCCCAGGTTGTTGCCTAAGAGCTCTTCGGCAGCCCGCTTGGCCAGCGCCTGATCGACGAAGCGCGCTTGCGCCTGGTCGAGCAAAACCTGCTCGGTGTCGAAGTCACGCTCCTCCACGGGCAGCAGCTCCCGGTAATTGGAAGCGTGAAACGCCGACCAACTGGTGAACATCGGCACCAGAGCCAGGAAGACAACAGCCACTGCGGCGGTGCCGATTCCACCCAGCTTCAACTCTCTGGCCTTGCTGTCAGTTATGTTGAAGTCGTTGAAGGCAGCGTAGCCGATTCCCCAGGCGTAGCCGGCAGCGATCGGCAGCACGATGCAGAAGAGCCCGCCGTAGAACCCCCAGGCGAAGGTGGGCATCGCCAGGAAGCAGATTAGCCCGAAAACGACGAAGTTGACGATGGTCGGCAGGACCTTCCGCATGAAGGCGAAAGCGACTATCGCCGCGAAGAGAGCGTACAGAAAGTACACCATTGTCTTGGTTCCTTTCGGGAAACGAGTGTCAGGGGCAGGAACAGGGCATGGGGAGGCTCGCATCGGCCCCTTGAGCGATGCGAGCCGAATACCGCCGCGTGCGTCTCACGCCTTCTCAGGCCGTGACGAGGGCACGCGCAATTCCGCAGCGGCGGTACTCACCGCCAGGACGATCATGGTGATCCCGATTTGGAATCCCCAGGGAAGGACCGGCGTCGAGGCAAACGAGGCCAGTCCGCACAAGAGGAGCTTCACAATGATCGGGATTGCTTTCCCTTGGCAGTCGAAAGCGATCAGCGCCACCATAAGTACGAGTGCGATGCACCCCATCGTTTCGCTCAGGAGAGCAAGAAGGTGGTCTGTCATGACTTCTTTTCCCTTTCTAAGGAAAATGATTCGGATGCAACGCTGGGTGCGAGAATAGCAAAAGCCTGGAAGCTGTCGTCTGCCCCAAGCAGGACTGCACTCCCATGAGCTTTATTGGAGCCAAAGCGCATCCGAAAAGTTTAGGGCGAACACCGGCAGTGCCTACGCTCACGCCCACCCTGTTTGCAGTGTGAGGCTGCCATTTTCAATCGATCTCATTCACTCTTCTGGTGCAGCGCTGCCTATGCAGGCTGGAGCTCAGGTTATCCCTCTGCCCAGAGAAAGCCATGGATGATCGGTTTGCAGCCGAGCCTTTCCATGCTGGAGGATATCCTTATGTGTTGAGCCGCTGTCTGCTTAATCCTCTCAAAAGAGTGTGGAGATGATTTATGTTTACCCTAAGCGAATCAATAGGGTTGCTGAATAAGAAAGATTAGATCTGGGGGTTGGATGATTGAGAAGCTTGCGTAGTTTCCTCACTCTTCTCTTGAACAAACATATGGCCAGGCTCGCGCACCCGGATCTGCAAGCCGGTGAAAGCATGAATTTTCAGCCGGCGCTCCTCCAGATCAATTGTGCTATGTGGATGACCGTTCAAGTGCTCTACCTGACGGCTTGCTCGAGGATAGTCAGGTTCCACGAGCGCAGCCACGGTATCGCAAAAGGATTCCCTAGCCCAGTCACGCAGATAAGATTGTCTGTGGTTGGCAGCGTATGGAAGCTCATTGGGCAGATTCAGAGATCGGCACCAGTCCAGGTAGAGATCATGCACGTAGGGCGTGACCTCTACGGCTGTACCCGGAGCGTACGTCTTCTCAAGGAAGGCAGCATATCGATTGCGGGTTGTCTCATCCAGAAGCCCCCACCAGAGATGGGATACCTCGTGGGCGAGATGCGGCAGCAGGAGCCGTGAAGATAGACTGCGCTGTCCCAGCTCGATATGCGGCGACAGTGGCTGTCGCTTGAAGTTGCAATAAAAGGTCGATGAGTTGCCGGCCAGCGTGCAGCCGGCACTGGTGCTGATGGTCAGCTGATGTTGCAATGCAACTGCGCGCAGCTGCCCGGGAAGTTGGAGAAAGCAGCCGCCAATCATGTGCCTGGTGTTGTCATCGCAACCGTCGGCGAAGTAAAGTCCGCTTTCTGGGTGCAGCATGAATTTGCCCAGGAAACAACCGAAGCGTTGGTTCCTCGACAAGCCCTCTGCCCCCCATGGTCGTTCTGCAAGTCCAATCTCCAGGACCGTGGAGGCAAACATGCGGGCTTCCTCGCTATTTGGTAACTATGGTGTGAGGTTGATCGTCCTCTTTCGTGTGTAAGCTCTGTGCACTGAATTATTTTGTCAGGCTACAAGGCTTATTTGGAGCGGAACAACAGTAATCCTGCCTATCTTCACTCTTCTTTGCTCCAATGAGGTCAATTCAGGAGGTACCGCCAAAAAACAGGTGCGCTGTGATGAATCCGGACAGGGCACGGCGTGTTTGTTAAATTCCTTGCCAATCGCTGCGGTTTAGCTCGGCCGCGCGCTCTGGAGCCACCCTGATTATGGGTATTGTGCAAATGAGAGCGTTAGCGTTGCTCCGCTAACCAGGCGAGTTTTCTAACAACGGTCCCGAAATACCGAAAATCGCCCGGGCACCGATAAGATGACCAGATTAGTATGGGCGGGCATGAATCGGTTGGAGAGTGCTCAGGCACGCAGCATTGCTGATATCATGCAGGAGTGGGCTGAAAAGCCGGGCCCTCGCTCTGGTTGGTCGAGCGTCTCGCGTGTCATCGGTCAGGGCAGTGGCAAGGTGAAGAGCCGGCGCAGGGAATCCGGCAGGAATGACTGAAATTATTGGCGAGGTGTCTTAAGTGACAGAGTCTCAGCAGGAGAAGGTTTGTGCGTGAGCATCAGATAGTTATTACCTTGAAGCCGGAGCATTTTCTGGAGATTCAGCGCCTGGCCAGAGCTGCCGGCGCCAGGTCTATGGGTACCTTTGTTCGGCAAAGGCTTGTACGGGCTCTTGGCATAGACGGCTCCAACAAGAACATGGAAGGTGAGCGCGGGCCAGCCGGGACAAGCGAGGAAAGGGCAAGAGTGGAGCGTTTAGCTTCTGATCTCAACCGCATTCATGGCGAGCTCAAGTCCTTTGTGGCGGAGACGCTGAGCCAATCTTATCGGACGGAGGCAGGGGATCGTTGTCCTGCCGACAGTAGGCAGCCGCAAGCCGCCTTTAGAGCATCTGAGGATTTTGCCAGGCAGGATGGGGATAGAGGCAAGGCTGAGGCGGTCGATGAGGTGGCCGCCAGCCGCACAGACGATCCCAGGGCGCTTTTTGAGCAGGCTAAAAATGAGCTGGAGCAGCTCGCGCAGAGCGCCTTTGCTATCTCGCCTCGCCTGGGCGCGCTGGAAAGTCCTGTAGAAAGGAAGGATGTGGGCGCGGATGAGCTGTCTGGGGAGCTTCTGGCCGAGGAGACCGATCCGCTCGAGGACCTGCTCGACACCAGCCTCGCCGAGCAGGGGCAGGCAGAAGATAAGGTATTTCCTTCCCAGGCTCAGCAAAACGCTGTTGGCGCTGAGACAGCCGAGGATGATGATACAGATGTTGTCGGTGTGGAATTCGGCTCCCGGTCCTCCGATACAGCCGGGCAGGCGGCTGGCGATGAGCATGAGCCTTCTGTCTTTGATGCCGGGCTCCAGGGGGATTCAAGTCAGCTCACTGGGGATTCGAGAGCGCCGAGGCGGCACCGGGGCAGTGGTGGTCCTCCCCCCAAGCGTCGGAAAACATGAGAACTATTGAATTGACGCTATTGCCACTTTCTCCTAACATCAGAGGCGCCTCTTGAAAACAGGCAGTTAGCTGCCTTTCAGGAAGCTGGCAATGGCGAGGCGATGAAAGTTTTTCAGCCAGGCGTGGTATATAAAGATATACAGCAGGAAGGAACACGACCATGAGTGAGATCCCCGGTAGCGAAGTCCCCAAAGAGGGCCCGGACAATATACAAAAAGCAGATGACGGAGGCGGGGCTGATTTTGGCGATCCGCTGGAGCTAATGCGAGAAGGTAGTCGCCCAAGTAGCGGCACTTCGATTGGAAGTCTTGAGGATGTGGCCAGGCTGGTGAATGGCTTTCCTCGGGACTTTGAAGCTGCTCAGGCCAACAATTCTCCTGACCAGCTTGCCAGAATGCTGCACCGCAACGAGGAAGCCATCGGCTTTGTGATCGGTTATTTAAACGATCGCGATGTCCGCAGCAGAATTACCTCCTGAATATTGTTGGCGTGAAAGCGGCTTGTCCCAGCTGAGATCGAAGTGGGCTCCAAAATGCAATTCCAATCATTGTCCACTGGCCTTGCACGGGCGTTGAGGATCTTGAGCGAGCTCAATTAGTCCTAAATGTATCCGATGTTCTTCTGTAGGGTGGCAGGTGGCAGAATGCGCAGGCGGCGGGAGGGCTCATCGCCTATGCTGCGGCTGGTGAGATTGTGCTGCTCGACCAGCTGGTGCTGCAACCTACGGATATAAGCTCGGCGCGGGGCCAGCTCCATCGGCTCCATTCTGTCCAGCACGCGCGTAATGATCTGACGAGCCTCCTCCAGGGCAATCTCTGTTTCGTCTGCTATGTCGCTTTCAATTGAACCGAGCGCATCGGCATCAAGGTGTAGCGCTTCCCTGAGCGCTCTTTGGATCTGAGGCGCGCTGTTGCTTTTTACCACATAGACCGGAATCGATCTGGCCTCTGCCAGCGAGTATATCTTCGCGCCGGTGCGTGCGTAGCTGCGCAGAGCTAAAATGGCATCGGCCTCATCGATCGACTTTACGACATTGATGGGCAGCTTAAGCGACTTGATGACCTTCTCGAGCTGGCTTCTGCTGACCGCGTAGGGATATACCTTGAGGTAGGTATCTTCTTGATCTACCCAGTCGGTCACAAAAGGAGCCAGCCCATTGGGAGAGACAGCGATCTTAGCTTCAGTCCTGACCACGGAGAACTCGCCTGTGGACTCGTCGCGCTGCCTTACCTCCGGATGAATCTGCCAGCCGCGTAAAAGCTGGTCGACAGCCTCGCCTACGTCTCTGTGAATGGCCAGGTTCTGCCTGTCGAGTATTTCAATGCATATATCAAAGGTGGGCTGATTCGCCCGCTCCAGAACTGTCTTCTGTGTTCCGCGGCGGCGAGCCTCGTCGTCCCCTAAAGTCACAGTCTCGATGCCGCCGATCAGATCGACAAGAGTCGGGTTTTTTAGCAGGTTCTCCAGCGAATTGCCATGGGCTGTGCCGACAAGCATAACGCCGCGCTCGGCGATCGTTCTTGCCGCCGCTGCTTCAGCTTCCGTGCCGATCTCGTCTATGATAATCACCTCAGGGGTGTGATTCTCGACTGCTTCGATCATGACGGCATGCTGGCAGTCTGGATGCGAGACCTGCATGCGGCGGGCGCTGCCGATGGCAGGATGAGGAACGTCTCCATCACCGGCAATCTCGTTGCTGGTATCGATTACGATGACGCGCTTTTCCAGATCGTCCGAGAGCACGCGCGCCATCTCGCGCAGCTTGGTGGTTTTGCCTACCCCGGGCGGACCCAGAAAGAGGATGGATCTGCCCAGCTCGACCAGATCTCTGATGATATTGATGGTGCCAGTGACGGCGCGACCCACTCTGCAGGTGAGCCCGATGATTTTGCTTGTGCGGTTGCGAATGCAGGATATGCGATGAAGCGTGCGCTCGATGCCGGCACGGTTGTCGCCGCTGAAATCGCCAATCTGTTTGACCGCGTACTCCAGATCCTTGGTTGTTACAGCGTTATCTGACAGGATGAGTGTTTTGCGATCAATGAAACGGGCCTCTGGTTTGCGCCCGAGATCGAGCACCACCTCAATCAGGCCGATAGAGTCTTTCTCCAGACTGGCCCTTACCCTCTCAGGCAGAATGGTGAGGAATGAATCAAGGTTGTCGGCTGGGGGGATGAATTCCATCGGTACACTCCTGCTCTTTCCCGGGCCTTGCCCGGTCGAGCTACTCTACTACAACTCTAAGACTGTTAAGGGTGACGAGATCGGGCAACTGCAGTGGAACAAGCTGTCCAGGCACAACCAGCGCCACTCCAGGCGGGCAGGGGGCAACGACCTCTGCTGCTATGCGCCCTGCCGCTCCCGTAAGCGGTACTACCTCTGCCGGAGAGATCATGGCTTGTCTGGGAGAGATTACCTGCGTAATCTCGGGTGGACGGAAGGGATAACGGCCTGGAGATTCAGCGGATAGCTGATCGATGAACGCTGGCTCACCAGCACCCCGGTCGAACTCCTGCAAAGCAGCTACAAGGATGCTAATGTCGTCTATAGTGCTGCCAGTGCCGAGAAGCAAAAGCGTGCCTGCCCCGATAATTGCCTCCGGAATTACCCCGTGTGCGTAGAGATATTCGTAAAGCTGGCTGTTTAGAGCGGCTCTGGTTGTGGGCGTGTCTGCCTCTTTCAGTTGCGGGCGCATGAGAACGTGTAGCGGATCGACCTGGTTTTCCCCTGCTCCATACAGCTCAATAGACTCGAGGGCGGACAGTTTTTCAACCAAGGTCTGGGCTAAATCGAGGAGCTGATCCAGCTTTGCCTGTCCATTTGCTGTCAGGTCAGTGAGACAATCCTCTATCGAGGCAAGCAGGAGATAGCTCGGGCTGGAGCTTGAAAGCAGCCTCAGGGCAGCGCGCAGCTCGGACTCATTGGATTTGCCTGTGGGGCAGACGTGCAGCAGCCCCGTCTGGGTAAGGCTACCCAGGGTCTTGTGCAGGGAGTGAACGACGATGTCAGCACCGCTTGTGAGCGCTGATGGCGGCATGGATGTGCCTGGAAGCAGGTGTGCTCCGTGAGCCTCGTCGACGATAAGGAGTGTTGGACTTCCGGCGAGCGATTCAGCTATTGCAGCAATCTCGCTGAGCGCTCCAGCATAGGTGGGAGAGGTAACAACTACGCCGGCGACCGGCTCTGAGGTCTCCTTGAGCGCCTTCAGTATGGACCTGGTCGAGACCGGTCCCCAGGTCTGCCACTGCCCATCCCAGACCGGCTCGTACCACACCGGAAACAATCCGGACAGAACCAGGCCATGAATAGCGGAGCGATGTGCATTGCGCGGCACAAGAATATGAGTGCCTCTGCTGGCTGCGGCGATAATAGCTGCGGACAGCGGCGCTGAGGCTCCGCTGGTTGAGATAATGCTTCCCCTGGATCCCCACAGCTCTCTAGCGCAGGACTCGAGCTCTGCCAGCACGCCAGAGGGCGAGGTCAGATCATCAAGCCCTGGCAGCTCGCTGAGATCCCTCTGCCAGGCTGACCTGTCAGGCAGTGAGCTGCCTGGCGATGCCGGCTTACCTTTATGACCAGGAGCGTGAAAAGAAGCCTGCTCGAAGGCTAAATGCCGCTGTGTAGCTTGGCAGAGAGGGCGATCCGCTCGCCTGGGGCTACCAAGTAACGCTGATCCCCCCGGTAAGGATTGCGCTTTGCGAGAGACGATTGTGCGTCGGGTCAAGTGATACGAAACAGCTCTTGACTGCTCTCTCTTTGCCTGTCCGGCTGGGGCTCAACGGACGTTCCGGACATCTATCCATCCAGGCCAAGTATAACACGGGTTGATCTCTGGAAAAGCCCCCCATGCTTGCATTGCAGGCAGATATGCGTGTGTGCTGCAGCGCATATAGCATGGTGGCTATGGTTGACGGTAGGCTGCTTAGACGAGCCGAAGCGGGCGCACAGGTTGCGCTAGCTGATTATCCATTAAGCTCTGTGTTTCATGGCGATCGTTCGACCAAAGGATGTACGACGATCATGGTGGCACAGCCGCCCTAACTCCGAAAAATATCACTGCCGCCAGTGGTATCGACAGGCACTGCCTGTCGATTTTTGTAGATTAGATGCACATACCAGTGCATATAGTATCAATAGATTTCAAGCAAAAACGGAGAAAGGAAAAGGCGAGGAGGAGACGAGCAATCGCCCAGCCACCTCCTTCGCCACAGCCAGATATCGCGATTAAAATTGCTGCAGAGAGCAGGCGGTGGTACGGCTGCCTACGAGCTCTGTTTGGCCAGCTGCTCAAGCTTGGTAACTGCTGCTTGCTGATGCGGTCCTGGTCGGACTAGGCCAGAAATGGTCCGGCGCTCGTCCCCATGGTTTTTGGGGAAGGACCATTTGATCCCGGTGATGCTTTCGAGGCGCCCGCGGAGCGTAGTGAACTTGCGTTTGCCCAGGCACCTGGTCTCTACGGTTACGGAGATCGATCCGTCGGGGCAGGCGGACTGGCAGAGGCGCACCGCAGGCGCCGGCCTTGCGTCAGATGCCACATTGCTTGCTTTTGTCTCCGGCAGCGCAGGCTCTTCGCGGCTTGAGAGGCGCTGTGCTCCTTGCGTGACCCTTTGAGTCATGCGCTCCGGTATCTGCATGCAGTCGGCAGCAAAGTTGAAGGCCCTCCGGGTAGCCGGAATTGAAAGGAGGGATGCAGTCGCTCCCAGAGCGTAAGGAAGCCAGAACGGCAGGTTCTGCCCCAACGTCTCGTTGATGCCATGGGCGGCGACACCAACTACGATACCGGTAGCTAAAATGACGAAGAGGCGGGCGAAACCCACCTCAATGGTTGTCTTCTTGAATGCAATCATGAGTTGACTCCAGCCGGTCCAGGAGAAGGTTGTGTCGCTGACATTTCTGAGGTAGGAAGACGAGCTGCTTTCAAAAGGCTGCCCCGGTCGGAATTTAATGACTGCGCTGACTGAAGGCTTGCAAGGCTATGTTATACGAAAGCGCTAAAACTAGCAGCAGCGGCAATGACAAATTGCCGCTGCTGCCATAGACAGCGCCGGCGGCAAAAGCCACCGCGGGACTACCTGTTGCGCGACTGCCGGATTAGTTGATCTGCCACTTGATGCGGTAGCTCAGCGTAGCCTTGCCTTTGGCAGGCACGGGGATGCAGAAGCGGCAGCAGCCGAGCGCTTGCTCGCTAACCTCATGTGATTGACCGAGCCACTGCGAACCGGTCGGGATGTCCTCTTCGACGCAGACGGTCACGTCCTTGTCCCTGTAGTTGTAGAGTACAACCTCGCGTGCCTCGGTGCGGAAGCGCGGGACCTTCTTGGGCTTTCTCTTCTTGCGCTTGCCGGCTGACTCGGCTGCCTCCTGCAGCCTGCGGCTGTGCTCTGCAGGCGTGCCGACATCCGGTCCGCCTGCCGCCTCAAGAGGCCTTACCGGGAAGCGAACCGGTTCGTCAATCTCCTCCTCGTCCTCTTCCACCGGCGGTGGGGGATCCTGGTGAAAGTCGACAAGCCGCCTGGTGGCCTTCAGATCGCGGGCCGGTGTGGACAGGTCGATGTTGAACTTCTCATCGACGCTGACGTGCCCGATGGAAGCCGTGTCCGTCTTCTGCTGGCTTCCGGAGCTGTCCGGCTCCAGGAAGGTGATCTGGCCTGCCGGCAGAGCGGTACCTAGCCTGCTGGCCTCGTCGTTTACCAGGCGCAAGCGGACATTGACAGGCAGCCTGGGCAGGTCTTCGGGGTCGACGGTGGCATTGAAGGGCTGATAGCCGTAATGCGAGTGCAGGTGGTATTCCTGCTCCACCGGAACGTCTGTCTTCATGAGCAGGCAGGCCTGCTTGCGCTCGCCGTTGGCCAGAGAGAAGCTCCCGGGCAGCACATACAGATGTTGCTCGCCCACGTTCTCGGCTTCGCTCTCGTCGGCAGTGATGGCCGCCTTCATGGCAACGCCGCGAGTCGGGACTGCTGCTGCTTGCAGCGTCATGGCTTCCATTCCTCCGGCATAGGCGTGTCGGCGTCGGGAGCGGTTGTAGCCGTCCAGGAGCTTGAAGCTCGCGCCGTCCAGCTTTGTGCCGGTGTTGTTGGTGATGTCAACCCAGCAGTCCAGGCGACTCAGCTTGCCGGCGTCGGAATCGTAGAAGGCCGTGTAGCGGGGCTTCCAGGCGATGCCATCGGCCTCGTAGAGAAGATGGAGGACAAACGCCCCTGCTTTCTCAACCGTGGGCTCCATCACCAGAGACGATTCGGCCGAGAGCCCCTCCGGAAGGCCTGAGGGCAGATCGAAGCGGCTCGGATGCGGCAGCACCAGAACTCTCGTGCCTGAAACCTCCAGGACGATCTGTGAGCCGAGGATGTGTCTGAGAACACCCGGGATCGGCTCGGTTCTGTCGGGGTGTCGGTCGTAAACCGTGATGCGCTTGCCGATTGCGCCGGCAAGAATGTTAGGGACGTTGAGATTGCCCGGGCGGAAGCTCACCGGACCAGCCTTGAAGTTACCTTTGCCGTCGACTGACACCAGAACCAGGCTGTCGTCGATGAAGACCTCCTCACTGGGCAGTCCTTCCAGCTGGAGCTTGCTGGTCCCGGCAGGCAGGCTGACCGATCGTTGCTCGCGGAAGAGCGCGGCACCGCCCTTGTAGACAGTGAGCGCGAGAGATTGCGGACGAGATACGGAGACAAAGCCCGACTCGGCATCGGGAGACGGCTTTCTTTTGCTTCTGCTTTTGCTCATGTGTGGATGAACCTTTGCGTATACACGGATTTGTTGGCGCCAGGGCAGCAGTTGCAGGAAGTTAAGGCAACAAAAAACCCCATTGCTGCCAAGCAATGGGAACGGTGGTATCGATGGTGGAGACAGTAAGGGTTCTTGATCTTTGGCTGGACGCTAGGGAAATGACGGAAGTAGTGACATCCAACCTATCCAGATGCTGTCGGAGTCTTCCACCCTTGGCAGCCTAAAAGGTACAGGAATAGTTACATCCGGTTGTTCGTTACCTCAAGGACCCGGTTCTCATCCTGAACAAAATCTAGAGAATGCCACAGTCATTTAATTGCAATTTGAGCTCCTCGACACCACAAAACTGGATGGTGTTCATACCCATCTCGCGGGCCGGCTTGAGGTTGCGCGGCAGGTCGTCTATGAAAAGGCAACGCTCGGCGGGCAGGTGACTCCGCTCCAGGACCTCCTTGTAGATCTCCAGTTCGGGTTTGGCGTAACCAATCCGGTATGAGAGAACCATATCCTCAAAGTGGCGCTCGATGTTGTACTGATGTTTAAGGTGGCCATAATGAACCTCGTTGGTGTTGGACAGCGCATAGAGGCGGTGGTGTTTGCCCAAAGCCTGAAGCAGCTCGGCCATCTCAGGATTCTCTCTGAAGGTTGCCACCCAGAGCGGCTGAAACTCAGGCAGAGAGAGGCTGAGACCTGCCTTCTGGTTGAATGCGCTCAGGAATTCGGCAGTGCTTACCTTGCCATGCTCGTAGCCGAGGCCAGCTGCAAAAGCCATGATCTCGCGGAATTCATCGGCTGTATGCCCGCTCCTGGTGTAGAAACCCCGGCAGATCTCCTCCCACTCAAAATCCACAACGACATGACCAAGATCAAAAATCAGGAGTTCCACTTCAGTCAGGTTACTGCCCAGTTACGTACTTAATTCCTGAGAAACGTCCGTGGAGCTCATCATATCAGGTGCCTCAGCCGATCTGGCATCCAGCGCGCCGATAAAGCTCGGTTGTCCGGGGACATTCCCTGTCCCCGGGTGGTTCCAGCTCAACGGCTGCCCAGCAGTTCGGGCATGAAGGTTTCAAACCCTGCCCACCGTTGTCGGGGATCAGCTTGTAGCAGCCTTTGCAATAGATTGTTTTACTGTCGATGCGAGTCCCCTTTACAGGTTCCGGATCTCTGTAACATGGATTATCAGGAACGATCATGCCCAGATCACCCCAGTCATCATGCGTTGTCATAGGCTCCACCTCGGTTTTGCGTAAGCGGTGTCGGAACCGGACGTAATAATTTGAGAGGCGCGGCTGAGAAAACTCCAGCCGCACAGTTAAACATACACACGAGAGCACGCAGGCTCTCCACTGATCGCTTTGATGCTAGGGCAAAGGTGCTGTATTAGCTATTAACAAAGACGGTAGAATTAAAATTGAAAAAAGAACGTGGTCAACCTAAAGGGTCCCGCAAATACAATTCAAGGATGTTTAAGATGGTGAGCGACACGTCCACACAGAAGGTATACGCTAACCTGCGCTAGTTCTGCCAGGGCGGTATTAGTGATGAAATTACGTGAATTGCTGATCTAAGAAAGTCCCACCGCTCAATCTGTCAAATCGATCTCCCTTCCTGCCCCTTTACCCAATGGGTCTGGGAGAAGCTTATCCCGGCGCGGCGTTTGAGGGACAGCCCTCTGTGGCGCTGCTGGCAGATCTTATATAAACGGCCATGTTTACTTACCTTGCTTGACAATGCTCTCTTTCTTTAAGCTGGTGTTATCTTTCATCCCTGACTGTAAGGATTGCATAGGCAAAGTAACCAGAAGGTACAACCCATCAGCCATTACGTGAATCAAGCCGGCAGCTAAACCGGCATTGGTTCATCA
>CAYPBX010000001.1:23984-28881 GCA_964409075.1 uncultured Candidatus Obscuribacterales bacterium | reverse complement strand
TCGGATCGATATTTTATGAAGAGCCTTGGAGTGACCGACCTCAGTTTCCTTGATGTCTCGGACTATGAGGGGGCTGATATCGTTCATGATCTCGGGCAACCTGTCTCCAACGACCTGTGCGAGCGATTCGACTTTATTTACAACGGCGGTTGCCTGGACAATATGTTCAGTCCCGGTGTTGCCCTGACTAACCTGGCTAAGATGCTGAAACCTGGCGGGCGGCTTATCTGCATGGAATCGGCCTCGTCATGGAACGGACCATATTTGATTTTCTCTCCAGCCTGGTTTTACGACTACTTTGTCATAAACAGATATCTCGATTGCAAAGTCTACATCGCATCATACTTTGAGCATCAGCTCTTCTTTGGACCGTGGGCGATGTCCTACTGTGATTTGAGTTGGGATAGGAACGGTCCGGCTCCGGAAGCGCTGGATGGGAATCACTTGCTTGTCGTGACCATTGCGGAGAAGGGAAATGACTCGATGTCGGACAGGCAACCGCTGCAAGCGCAGTATCGAAACGATCCTGCATTCGTCAGGGCCTTTGATGAGAGCGAATCGAGGATTCGTCAATCTTCCAGGCCCACCCTAAACAGGAGCAGTCAGTTTTCTACCACAAGATACTTGACGGATGTCGGTTATCTTGGAGAGGGATTAATTCCTAGAGAACTGAGGAAAACCCAGCAGGCATCCAAATACAACGACAACAAGCGATCATCAGGGCACGTACGTAAGTAGAGGGGAGAACTGAGCAGCCTGGTGCGGCATGAGGAATACTCGACTGTCCCCGAAAATATGAGTATATGAGCGAATCCCCGGTTGCCATTATTATATCGGTCTCCAGCGACATCGGATATTCCCTTGCTTGCAGGCTTTTGTCCAAGGGATGGGGTGTTGTCTCGACATATCGAACAAAGACTTCCCAAATGGAGGACCTCGAGGCGCGAGGAAGCACGCTCATCAAGCTTGATCTTTCCGACAAGAGAAATATCGACACAGCCGCAGATCAACTCGGCGTTCATTGCCCAGAATGGGATCTGCTAAGTTTCTGCGCGGGAACCCTCGATCCGATAGGGCCGTTTATTGAGTGTGACTTTGACGAGTGGGAGAATGCCATAAGTGTAAACTTTGTCCGCCAATTGAGACTTATGCACCGACTATTGCCCGGAAGAAAGACCGGATCACAAGTGGCTCCCTCCGTAATATTCTTCGCGGGCGGTGGCACCAACAGCGCTCCCGTCAACTTCTCGTCCTATGTGGTATCGAAGTTGGCAATGATCAAGATGTGCGAATTGCTGGATGTCGAGGTTCCCGACACTAAATTTGCGATTCTAGGTCCCGGCTGGGTCGATACGAAAATTCATCAGCAGACTCTGTCAGCTAGAGAAAGGGCCGGTGCTGAATTCGGCCGAACGCTCAAAAAAATCAAATCCGGAGACTCCACACCGATGGAGAGGGTTCTCGACTGTGTCGAGTGGATTATTTCCAGCCCTCAGGAGAGAGTAGGGGGCCGAAATTTTAGCGTCGTGCATGATTGTTGGGGAAGCGCTGACCTCGATAGTCTTTTAGCTCTAGAGCCTCATATGTACAAGCTACGCCGATATGGAAATAGCTTCTTGGTGGCTGAGGAGAAACCACAACGCCAACCGGTTACCGTGGAGCAACAAGCTGAAAATGAACCCGTGTCGGTGCTGGACCGATTATTCGAGCTGCTGCCCGTGATCAGCCGGGACCACGCACCCGGCTCCAGGCAATTTGCATTTTACGCCCAGGCAGCCAGAGACTCGATCGAGCTGATGTTCGCGAATGAGAGGTCCGTTTCTAGGCGTTTTGGCCCCTTCGGCGGACTCACCTTTCCTTACCATAAAATGGGTGCTGTGGATTCGCTCAATCTCTTCGATTTAAACGAGCTCATCATCTTCTGCTACTACTGGCAGAGTCGGAATCGTTACAACCGAGTAGCCGACCTGGGTGCAAATATCGGTCTTCACAGCATCATCATGAGCAGATGCGGCTTTGCGGTGCGGGCATATGAGCCGGATCCAGCACATTTCGAAGTGCTCGAGCGCAATCTCCGCCTCAATTCTGTCAAATCAGTACAATCCTTCAATACGGCTGTATCGACCACTTGTGGGCAGAGGGAGTTCGTGCGTGTGCTCGGCAATACTACGGGTAGCCATCTCTGCGGCGCGAAGTCCAATCCCTACGGGGATCTGGAGCGCTTCTCCGTTGCAGCCGAGGAGCTCGCTCCTATACTCGAGTGGGCCGATCTGCTCAAGATCGACGTAGAAGGCCATGAAAAGGAGCTCATTGCTGCCACAAAACAAGCCGACTGGCTGGGCACAGACGCGCTCGTGGAGGTGGGCACGCAAGGTAATGCCGAGCACATTTTTGAGCATTTGTCATCCATTGGTGTCAATATGTTTTCCCAGAAAATCGGTTGGCGAAAGGTAGGGCAAATGTCGGACATGCCCAATAGCTACCGGGACGGAACCTTGTTTATAACCCTATCAGAAAACATGCCATGGTCAGAGAGTTAGCACCTCCGGAGCCTGGTCTCATGCATCAATCAGTTAAGCTATCGACGACACCGAAAATGATGCCGGCCATTGATCGGCAGAGCAGCAAAGATCACGTAAAGCTCTCAGATTTTGTCGCTCAATTTCTCGCCAATCAAGGCATCAGGCACGTCTTTGCCGTGTCCGGCGGCGCATCGCTCCATCTCATTCACTCGATCGCCGATACTGCCGGAGTCGAGTTCATTTGCCCGCAACATGAGCAGGCCGGAGCGATGGCCGCCGATGCATATGCGAGGGTGACCGGCAACATTGGAGCAGCGATCTCGACCAGTGGCCCGGGCGCAACCAATATGATCACCGGTATCTGCTGCGCGTACTACGACTCCATACCGGTACTCTATATAACCGGCCAAGTCGCGACATTCAGGTTCAAGCGCGATACGGGCGTGAGGCAAATGGGATTCCAGGAGACGAATGTGGTCGAGATATGCAAGTCCATTACGAAATATGCAGTCTGCGTGGAGGAGCCGGCGCGAATCCGCTACGAGCTAGAGAAAGCCTGCTGCATTGCCAGAAGCGGGAGACCCGGACCAGTCCTCATTGATATTCCCGATAACGTGCAGCGCAAGATGATCAATCCATCCGAGCTGGCGTCCTATGTTCCGCCGTCTGCGCCGGAAAGTATATCCGATCTTTTACTACAGATTCGAAGGATTGTTGAGTTGATCGAACAGGCCGAGCGACCAGTGATTATTCTGGGCTGGGGAGTTCGGATGTCGCAAGCGGAGGAGGAAGTACTCGAACTTCTTGGCAAATTGGGCATCCCTATTCTCCCGACATGGGCGGTACTGGATCTGGTACCGTCCGATCACCATCTCCTCGTAGGCAGTTTCGGCACGCATGGTACTCGTTATGGCAACTTTGCCGTGCAGAACGCGGATTTGATTCTTTGTTTGGGAGCACGTCTCGACACACGCGCAACCGGGAGCTTCTCTACCTTCGGCAGGCAGGCGCGAAAGGTCATAGTCGATATCGATCCTTGTGAGCTCACGAAGTTCAGCGAGTTCGGATTGACAGTGGACGAGCTCGTTCAAGCAGATGTTAAGCAATTCACCAGGCAATTGAACAACGCCGTATCGACGGCTTTCCACAGAAAAGAATTCAAATCCTGGATTGCCTGGATTTCATCCTGGAAGGAGCGTTATCCCATCTGTCCCGATGAGTATTATCGAGAGAAAGCTCTCAATCCTTACGTCTTCGTCAAGGCATTGTCGACTTCCAGTCGACCGGGCGAAGTGCTGATTGTAGACACTGGCTGCGCGGTAGCTTGGCTTTGTCAGGCATTTGAATTCAAGGATAGGCAGAGGCTCTTCCATGATTTCAACAATACTGCGATGGGATATGCTCTTCCTGCAGCTATCGCGGCAAGCCTGGCGTTAGGCAAGGGTCCTGTGACATGCATAACAGGCGATGGCAGCCTGCAGATGAACATTCAGGAACTCGCTACTGTGATCAGGCATGACCTTCCGATCAAAATCTTCCTGGTCAACAATCATGGGCACAGTATGATTCAGCAGACGCAGGATCAATGGCTGGGATCTCGATATCTGGCATCTTCGGTCGATGGCGGCCTTGCCTTTCCGGACTTCCTGCGTGTCGCGGCAGCATATGGATTCAAGACAGTCAATCTGGAAGGTAACGAGGATGTTTCACAAAAGGTCGAGGAGGTGATGGATTATAGCGGCCCTATCTTCTGTAATCTAGAAATCGACCCTTCCCATAGGGTAATTCCGCAGGTCCGCTTCGGACGTGCGCTCGAAGATCCTGAGCCATTTCTGGACCGTCGAGAGTTTCTGGAGAACATGATCGTGAAACCCCATACTTCTTCTCTTGCTGCGACACCAAATAGCAATGATTAACCTTCAAGGAAAGGCAGCAATCGTAACAGGTGGGAGCCGGGGGATCGGACTGGCTATCTCCAAGAAGCTTTGTGTTGCCGGCGTCAACGTCGCCATTTGTAGCAGGACACGATCTGAGATCGATGAAGCGGTTGCTTATCTCAATTCGTTGAATGTTGCCAAAGCAGTCGGACGTGTTTGCGACGTGAGAATTCATGAGGATGTAGAGAAATTCGTGGAATTTGCGGTAGCTGAGTTGGGTGGACTGGATATTCTCATAAACAATGCGGGAGTAGCGTATACGAGGCGCGTAGACGAAATCACCATCGAGGAGTGGCGTGATGTAATTGACACCAATTTGAATGGGGCATTTTTCTTCTTGCGCGCGGCTGTACCCCATTTGAAGGAGCGGCGCGGATCCGTCGTCAATATGAGCAGCCGTGCCGGAATCAATGCCTATCCTGGCGGTTGTGCATACAA
>CAYPBX010000001.1:13412-23884 GCA_964409075.1 uncultured Candidatus Obscuribacterales bacterium | reverse complement strand
TCAATATGAGCAGCCGTGCCGGAATCAATGCCTATCCTGGCGGTTGTGCATACAACGCATCGAAGTTCGGTCTCATCGGACTGAGCGAGGCTAGCCTGCTTGATCTCCGGCATGACGGCATTCGTGTGAGCTACGTGATGCCCGGACGGGTAAACACGGGCCTGGCTGCGGAACCGCCAGAGTTCTGGCATCTCACGCCTGAGGATGTCGCTAACGTAGTGGTAGAGATACTGTCAAGCGATCCGCGCGCAATCGTCAATCGAGTCGAGATACGCCCCAGTGTTCAACCGCCGTTCCCAGCGACCAACTTGCCGGAATCGGCGAGTGAAGCAAGGACCTCTATGTAGAAGCTGAGATGTACCCTGAATCAGCAAAATGGATGAATGACACGGCAGTGCCAACCCTGAGTACGAATATGGATGCCTTATACAGGGACTGCTCAGGGCCGGTGCACATACTCGAGCGATTGTTTCTGAACTTCGCTCCAGTCACGCTCTATCCACTGAATGACACCTTTAATTCCATCTTGAATTTCTATCTCTGGCAACCATTTCAGCTCTGAGCGTGCCTTTGTGGAGTCGATAACATAGACGGCATCCTGGCCGAGCCTCTCATCCACAGCGATTGTAGATTTGTCAAACTCGCATCCCATAGTCCTGCAAATCATCTCCACAACGTTTCTGACCGATATTCCGCCGTCTGGCGACAGATGGTAGATGCTACCGATCGTGCCATTGATCATTGCAGCGAGCTCGCCGCGTGAGATGTCTCTAATGTGTATATACGACTTCATTGCCTTGCCGCCGCCGTGAAGCGCAATCTTCCTGCCAGATCTCAATTGGATGATTGATCTTGGGATGATTTTCCAGAGTTGTTGGTGCGGACCGTACACATTCGTAGACCGGATAATGACGAGCGGGAAGTCAAAATTCTTTACGTAGGTGAAAAGCAGCAGATCGGCCGCAGCCTTAGAGGCCGCGTATGGAGTTGTTGGGTTCAGAGGCGCTGTCTCCAGTACCTGTCCTTTGCAGCTACCATAGACCTCCGGTGAGGAGATATGCACATAGCGCTTCAAATGCCTACACCTGCGTAGGGTCTTGATCAGGCTTGCAAGTGCTACGGTATTTGTCTGGAACCAATGCTCGGGATAATCCCAACTGGGAGCTACTTCGCTCTGGGCGGCAAAGTTCACGACATACTCGGGTTTAAACTGTTCGACAACTCCGGCAATCCTGTCCGCATCGTCGTTGAGATTGAGCTGGTAGAACTTGAATCGAGGATCGTTGTGACGTTTGTAGGAAAGGAACAGAGAACTCTTCTCGGGTGAGCGACTAATTCCCACTACCTCGTTGCTCTCGTCCTCGAGAAGAAGATCAATGAAATCACTGCCTGAAAAGGAGTTACTACCTATAACTAAAACCTTCATACATCTGGTTTCTCTTCTTGTCGCTGGTAGAAATTCCTGATTCAAAAAGGGCCGGCAAACGCAGGATCAGGTACATCAAGGGGGATTCCGACTGTCTCATCATGAGAGACACTTGAGTCTCCATGCGAAAACCCGACCTCGTAGCCAAGCATCTGTCTGACCACCTTGACTATATCGACGGCCCTGGGGTAAAAGCAAGCTGCTAGCGCCGGTGTGCTGGGTGACGGACAATCGGGCAAGTGTATTCTTCTAGGCGCAGCCTTCAAGCTGGAAAACTCTCTCTCTACTACGCGCGCAACAATGTCGGCTCCGGAGCTGGCGGATGACCAGCTCGAATCGACCACCAGCAAGCGACCCGTTTTCCGCACAGACTGCACTATCAACTCATCGTCAAGAGGTCTTAGCGAGCGGATGTCGACAACCTCCGCGTCAATGCCCTGGCAAGCCAGAGTCTCTGCTGCTCTCGAGGACTCGAGGGTCATGTACGAGATTGCCACGATTGTCATAGATGTTCCGCTCCTAACAATGCGAGCTGCGCCGATGGGAACTCGATAGCGTTCGAGAGGAACGTGTCCGCTTATGTTGTGCAGCCAGCGATGCTCTATGAAGATTACCGGATTGTTGTCCTCTATACTGGAGATCAAAAGACCTTTGGCGTCATGCGGTGTGGAAGGAGCAACCACCTTGAGTCCTGGAACATGCGAGAACCAGGAGTGCAGGCTTTGCGAATGCTGTGGTCCCTGTCCCCATCCCCTGCCGATGATCAGCCGAATGACAATCGGCACACTGGTCTTGCCGCCGTACATATAGTGCCAGTTGGCGGCCTGATTTACGATCTGATCGAGAGCAAGCAGGGCAAAGTCCAGTCGTTGATGCACCATTACCGGGCGCATGCCAACCAGGGCAGAGCCGATGGCGACACCAGTTATTCCATTTTCCGATGTTGGCATGTCGAGGACTCGCTGCGAGCCGAATTCCTCTTTCAAGCCGAGTGTCGTACCGAACACGCCTTTTGGATCAGGCACTCCCAGCCCCATAGTGTAGACCCGGCTATCCGCTTTCATACAGAGAGCAAGCGCCTCACGAATGGCCTCGCAGAATCTAAGAGATCTCATCAGGACGCGTACACCTCGGCCAACAGGCAGTGCTTATCAGGAAATGGGCTAGACCGTGCGAAATCGAATGCTGCCTCGATTTCTACCTTGATTCTTTGTCTAATCTCCTCGAGACTGCCATCGGAAAGGATGCCAGCGTCAAGCAGCTGCGCCTCAAGACGCCTCACCGGGCACTTATCGCGCCAGGAGTTGAACTCTTCCTCCGTACGGTAGCCGATGTCGTTATCGAAATTCGGACCGCAATGCTCCCTCCAGCGATAGGTTGTGAGTTCGAGGATAACCGGTGAGCTCTTCTCTCTCATCTGCGAGACGGCCCTGGCCGCCAGGTTGTAGACCTCGATTACATTGTTGCCATCGCCGGAAATGGAGTTCAATCCATGTCCCCGAGCAATCATCGCTGTATCTCTAGAGGCAGGCTGGCGCACTGATAGTGGTGAGTATACCGAGTAGAAGTTGTTCTCGCACACGAACAGAACCGGCAAGCTTTTCAACGATGCAAAATTCAGGCTCTCATGGAACACGCCTTCTTCGGTGGCACCGTCTCCGAAAAATATCGCGGTGATGTTAGCGTCACCGATCATGACCCTACCAAATGCCGCCCCTACTGCGATCGGGATGGTGCTTCCGACAATCGGAGCCGCACCAAGAAACCCGGCTGATCGATCAACCAGGTGCATCGAGCCGCCCTTACCTTTGCAACAGCCGGTAACCCTGCCGTAGAGCTCAGCCACCATCGCTCTGAGATTTCCACCCTTCGCGAGATATTGGGCGTGACACCTGTGTCCGCTTAAGACATAGTCCTCTCGTGACAGCGCCTGACACACTCCTACCGCCACGGCCTCCTGTCCGATGGACAAGTGCACGGGACAGCGCATCTCTTGCTCGCGGTAACGCTCAGCTATAGTCTCCTCGACGCACCGGATTCGGAACATCTCAGTGTAGAGCCTGATAAGCAATCGTGGGTCGTCAATTGCCTGCACGCCTTCAATTCCTAGATGAGTGGAGCAAGTTGCATAGCCTTTATGTTGTAATACAGCGGATTGTCCAGAGAATCCGGAATCTTGTTTTCTTCAAATGCATTGATTAGGTCGTTGACGGCGCCCCCAATCGTTCTCTTTGGCTGGAAACCCAGCTCTGTCTTAATTCTTTCCGAAGAGATGCGATAGGAGCGAATATCCTCTGAGGGCACGGTAACGAGCTCTACGGGGTCTCGCTCCGGCAGCCTCTCCGTGACGATCTGCTTCACCAGGTCTGCCAAGTCCCGAATCTTCCGATTCTGATAGCCCGCGTTGTAGATGCCACCGGCTATCTTCTCCGACGGCAGCTCGAGAAGCATCTTATACAAGTCAACCATATCTTCGATGTGAATGTTGGGCCGCATCTGATCGCCACCAAATACAGTGATTACACCTTTGTTCATTGCGTGATTCGTCAGTATGTTTACCGTCAGATCGAGTCGCTGCCTGGGCGAATAACCGCATACAGTTGCAGGGCGAATAGTCACGGTGGTGAAATCGTGGGATTGATATCGTTTCAGAATTGGTTCGCACAACCCCTTGTACTTGTTGTAGTCAGTAATCGGCAGAAGTGGATGATCTTCCTCTACCATCTCTGCGTCGCTCACTCCATAAACACTTGATGTAGACGCATATATGAATCGCTTGACTCCACACTCTTTGCTTATTGCGACAAGCGGCTCGAAGGCATCGTAGTTGATCGACTTGCTCAACTCGGGATTGAGTTCAAAGCAGGGGTCATTGGAGATGCAAGCGAGATGGATGACCGCATCACATCCAGGCATTACTCTTCGCAGGACGGCTTGATCTCGAATGTCGGCCTTGATCTGCTCGAGGCGGTTGTCGTGTTTAACGGCATGCAGGACATGGCTTCCAAAGATATAGAGGTCTAGAACCTTAACCCTGTACCCCTCGCTCAAGAGCTGGGGCACCAGCTGCGAGCCCACATAACCCGCGCCTCCTGTAACAAGAACTGTGCCGATATCGCCCGTCATTTAGAGCCGCCTCTTCTGTCAATACCCATCATATCCGCCAGATAATGGATGAGCGCGAGATGCGCCACCTCAACATGCCCGTATGATGATGAGCCTATATAAAAATTGAGGTCTCCTAAAGCCCGCAGCGGATTATCCTGAGTAAAGCCTGCAAACGTAATTACCGAGCACTGCCTGTTTCGAGCCGACGCGACCCCATTGAGGATGCTTGGCGACTTGCCAGAGCTGCTGATTGCCATGAGCAAATCGCCTCTATCTCCGAACACGTCTATCGCCCTGGCGAATATCTGCTCATAGCCGAAATCGTTACCAAGGCAAGTCAGCTGCGCGGGATCGTTGAAAGCAGTAGCCTTGATGCCGCCGGCTTTCCAGAAATCTAGTGCCTCATGACTGGCAATGGCTGCGCTGCCGCCGTTGCCGATTAGCATGATCTTGCGATCTCTTTCCTTCGCCTCCGCAATTATGCCAAGGGCCTGTCGGAATCCATCTTCAAGAAAGATCTTTGCGCCACGTAGTGTAGTAACCTCGCACTTGAGAATCAGGCTGTTGAGGGTGTTGAAGTAGACGGAAGCCGCGACAGCCAGCACCGGCAAACCGGTGTTACGTGCAGGCGAGGCATTGAATGTAATACTGGTCACAATCTTCTGTCCTTCGTCTATTACTTTAGCAAGGAACTCATAAATTTTAGTAGCTTGCTCCTGCTGATCGACTCACGATGCCCGACCGTTGCTACAGCCTGCGCGCCGACAGTGTTTCCAATGAATTGCAGTGCATCGAGCGGCACAGCGCAAGCTGCGCAAAGAGCAGTTATCGACAGAAAGGCATCCCCGGCACCCATCCTGTCCTTTACTTCGCCGGCAAGAGAAGGTGCTTCCTGGAAGCCCTGTTCTCTGTCGTATCCGATGCTACCGAGCATTCCCCTCGTGATCACGACTCGCTGACAAGCCAGCCTTTCCGAGAGGATGGGAATTACTTCCGTCATTGGGCTTATACGATCGCGCACCTCCAGTCTCGCCTCGTTTTCCGTCACACAAACGTAATCTGCCCGCGGGTATTTGAATATCGTCTGATATCCGAAATTACCGGCATTCGACTGAGTATTAATTGCAAGAAAACGTGCGTGGTCGCAGATTGTCTCGGCTACCCTTTGAGTCATCATGCTGTGTCCGAAGTCGACTACTATGACGGCATCATACTGCGGCACGGTTTCCGCGAGGGTGGCGCAAAGAATCCCTTCGTCCTCCTTATCCAGGGGTGAATCGTTAATGTTGTATACAGACAAAAGCTTGCTGAAAAAATAACTCTCGATAAATCGTCTCTTGACAATGGTCGGTGAATTCTTTCGAATGAGGAGCTTTGAGTCAATACCTGGGTTTAGATTAGTGGAGATAAAATGATCGTAGAGGCCATCATCGCCTAAAAAGGTAACAAGGCCTACTGTGTCGGCAAAATTTGCCACATGATTGGCGATGGCCAGAATCCCACCGGCGAATTTCTCCTCAGACAACTGCTTAATGGCAAGCATCGGCTCTTTGCCTGATTTTCCTATGGCCTCGCAGTACGCGTACTCGTCAACGATTGCTTCTCCAACCACGAGCACCCGGAGCGATCTCAGATCTTCGATGATGCCCAGCAAGTTCTCATAGGCATACTTCTCTGAAAACGCTCTGATGTACCTGCCCACCTCTTTTTCGAATACTGGCAGATTGCGGTTAATGAGAGCCGAAGAGCTGAAAGTGATGTCGTCAGTGAAGGCAATTGCGCCACCCACCTCTTCAATTGCCCCCCGCTCTAAATCGATTCCTCCAGTTACATCCCTTGTGGCATCCTTATAGTCCGATCCTTTCACGTAGAAGTCGGGTTTCAGAGTTCTGATGAGCTCTACTGCCATTGGCCATCGACTCACGGCAACAAAATCCACGCAGCTGAGAGCAGCCAGCGCTTCCGCCCTGAGACTCTCCGAGAACACCGGCCTGCGCGGACCCTTATATACAAACCGATCGGCGGTCAATGTGACTACCAGAACATCGCCAAGGGCTTTTGCCTGCTCGAAATGCCTGAGATGGCCGATATGGAGCAGATCAAAGACGCCGTGACAGTGGACTATTCTCTTGCCGCAAGCCTTAAGAGAGGAAATCACCTCGGCGAGGTCCTCGACTTCACGAACTTTGATCTTGTTGTTAGCCGCCAACTTCTGCATGCGGGCGAGTCTCCTGTCCACATGATGGTGAAAGGCAAGAAAACCACTCTCGAGTAGCAGAGGCGATGGAGTGCTCGTCCCAGACAGGAGCATCTCGCCAGTCCTCTATGTGCTCGAGCATCATTTTTCACGCCGTCCTCAAACGAAACCCTCGGCCGCCACCCGAGCGTGCCCGATATCTTGGTGATGTCTGCCCAAGTACAATCCGGCTCACCCGGCCGCCTGGGTATGTGTATTTTCTCTCCGCCGATTAGCTCCACCAGTCTGTTGATGCTATATGTACCACCCGAGCCTACGTTAAAGACCTGATTGAAAATGGTTGACCTAACCGCTATCATAAAGGCATCCACTACATCGGATATAAACGTGAAGTCCCTGGTCTGCGTTCCATCACCCACAATCGTCATGGGCTTTTCTGCGAGCTTCTGAGCCAGGAACACTCCGAATACGGCTCCATAGGCGCCTGTTGTGCGGGCGCGCGGCCCGTAGACATTAATCAATCTCAGCGAGACGCAGGGCAGCTTGTATACTTTTGCCCAGTGGAGAACATAGCATTCGCCCAGGTATTTCGACAAGGCATAAGGATATTCCACTCTGATTGGGGCCGTCTCAGGTGTCGGATATGTGTCAGGAATGCCGTAGCAGGACGACGACGCCGCATATACCAAGCGCTTGACCTTTGCCAGTCGTGCCGATTCGAGAACCGAGATCGTACCGTCGACATTGGCGTGATGATAATCGAGAGGGCGCTCAATCGACGGCACGATGTCGGCCAATGCCGCGAGATGAAAGACCCAATCCGTGCCGTCCAGAATTTCCTTGATTCGTTCGAAATCAGCAACGTCAACTCTATGCACCTCAAGGTCTCTGTTACCACCATGATGGTCGAGGTTCCTGGGGTTGCCCGATGAGAAGTTATCTACCACGGCCACAGAATGACCTTCGGACAATAATCTGTCGACCAGGTGGCTGCCTATAAATCCCGCACCACCAGTGACAACGCAGCGCTGTGGGCAGATTGGTCTATCCATATGCTTTTGTCGGTTTGTTCTCAGCAATACGAGATCGCACCTGTTACAGAAATCAGCTTAACCTCCTGTAACTTGGTGCCATAGCCAGCGCGCATGTTACCAACATAACCATACCGCCTGGTGACATCGTTCTCATTAGCTCGCCAGGGCATGACTCACAGTTTGGTCAAGCCTACTGAGCGGGTAAATGGTCTTGTCACTACCGCGTCTGCAACATTGAGAGTAGATGCTAACGGCAAGGCTGGTAATGCCACGAAGGCGTCATCTAAAGTAACCGCTTCTGGTCCAGAGACGTAAAGAAAAGTTAATGCTCGCTGGCATACTTGGTAAAGCATAAGGTTGTTATTTTAACATCACGGGCAACAGGTTGCATTCAGCAACGGGTTTTGCTGTATGCCGCATGCTATGTGCGTTAATTGCACGATACGTCGAGCACCGTGCAACTGTACAGACAACCGAATAAAAAAAATTGCATATGGCAGACAAGACACTGTCGGTAATCACTCCCAACTATAACGATTCCAAACTAATCGGCGATCTGCTGACTACGGTGTGTGAGCAGAGCTTCTTGCCAAAGGAGGTCATAGTCGTTGATGATGGTTCTACGGATAACAGTATTGAGGTTATCGAAGCCTTCGCCATAAAATATCCGCTCATTCGCCTCGTGCAAAACGATAGAAACCGCGGTATTGCATATAGTGTCAATCGCGGCGTTGGTCTGGCTACCGGCGATTATCTTTATGTGGTGTCCGCTAATGACTACATCTTGCCTGGGTTTTTTGAGAAGTCCATGGGCCTTCTAGCCCAGTTTCCGCACGCCGGACTTTCATGTGCCAATCCGAGAGTATTTGATGTCAAGAGAAGACTGCATTATGACGTCTCCGCGAAATGGTTGTCTTCTCCCGGCTATATCTGTCCAGAGCGACTGGCTGAGATTACGAGGACGCTAGCCTATACCAAAGACGGTCTCATTCAACCTCACACGAGTACATGCATTACCAGGCGAGACTTGATGCCAAGGGATGGCGTTTACTTTCCGCAGCTCGGATTCGCTGCCGACTGGTTCGTGAATCAGGTCATAGCATTTCGGCATGGATTATGCTTCATCCCCGAACCGCTTGCTGTCTGGCGCGACACAGGCGCAGGATTTGCGTATGCCGTAATCGACAGCCCTGACCGGCAACCGCTTCGGGACGTCTTTATGGAGACACTGAAGCTCCTCTCATTGCCAGAATACGAAGACGTCACTGAGCTGATGATCCGCGGTTGCTCTCTGCACATCTTCCCAACTGATATAAGAACACCGATTATGGCCTTCAAAGCCTTGAGGGATTTACAGGCGAAGAACAATCAGGTAGACGCGCTTTTCATGCATCTTGTAGCTGAATATGTCGGCGAGCTGCTCGATTGTAATGTCCACCGCCTCCATTCAGCGGAAAATGTGCTCAGAAGGATGACAGAGACGGCGACCCTCAGCACTGAAGTTTATGGCGGGGCAGGCGTAGTTGCATCGGAAGGTAAAAGTGATGCTCCAGGGATGGACGACGCGTGTAATGATCCCTCGAAAAGAAAGTTCTCTTGGGCCCAAGACGAGATCTCTCAAAGACTGGCTGATGCTGCCAGGCGTCTCGCCGCTTTGGAGTCTTTGGAAGAGGAGCTACGCGATTTAAAGGGAGTCGCGGCAGCGCTGGAAACTGAGAAGGATGTGCTGATTGACCAGGGCAGAAAACTTCATGAAAGATTGGCGCGCTATCAGAATTCAGCATCGTGGACTATCACTAAGCCACTTAGATTTGCTGCTCGCGCTCTTACGGGAAGGCGATGACAGGTAAAACCAAACCGATTCTCAAAGTGCGGCTACCACATGTTGCGGTCGCAGCGCTGGTAGCTGTGGTGCTGGTGACAGCAGCTTTCCCTGATGTCGTCTTTCTACGCGCCACCTTCAGCGCCAACGGCATATATCATGCCTTCCGCATGGGCATGAAACCGATATCGATTGCTGAGCCCGCTCACAGAATGTGGACCGATCAATACTCCGATGCCGGTGGAGCCATGTGGCAGTCGGAACCGATGCAGCATTTCATGCGCTTCTGCCTGAGAACGGGACAGTCCCCGTACTGGAATCCGTTTTCAGGCTGCGGTCAGCTTGGCCCGGAAACACTGGTCGATCAGAAGTTTTCCTTCGAGACATTGTTGATCGCTCTTAGCGGAGGTAGTGAGATAGCCTTTCACATTGTGGTTCTCTTTCTGTACGGCCTGGCGGTTTTCTTTCTCTATCTCACTTTGACCCGTTGTTTCAAGCTATCCGCCCTGGCTTCCGGAGCAGCGTGCACGGTGTACCTTCTCAACGGCTACAACATGGCCACCCTGTGCTCCAATGTCTCGCAGGTGTACCTGTACTTCCCGGCCCTTCTCTTCGCTCTTTGTGCATTTGCGCGCCGGCCATCGGTTGTACGGTACATTTTTGTCGTTCTGACCAGTGCGGTCGCTCTGTCTACAACCTTCCTGCCGACCAGCACTCTAGCCATCGCAACCGCCTATGTCATCTCCTGCGGCTACGTTATCAGTTTGCATCTTCGTTACCGCAGCCTCACCTGGCACTCTCTGTTTGCCGTGGTGCTCTTGCAACTATCGGCAACCGCTGCGGCATTGCTTGGGCTCTCCTTTCTGTATCTTCCGATCGTCGAAA
>CAYPBX010000001.1:12763-13402 GCA_964409075.1 uncultured Candidatus Obscuribacterales bacterium | reverse complement strand
CTCTCCATGTACAACGCTCGCATCTTCTATCCCGCCAGCCTGGACAACCTGCTCTCCTTCTTCACATCCAGGCACTTCTGGGATGAATATTGGCAATTCGGTCACCTGGGCGGACAAACAATCGGACACAATATCTGCCTGAAAAACGTAATGTTCCACTTCGGGGTAGTCGCTTCGATAGTCGCAGCTTGCGCGCTGGTCCGTTTGAAGGGCTGGCGAGGACCTGTCACTGCCGCTGCCTTTCTGGTTGTTGCCACTGCACTGGGCAGAATATTCGCTGCCCCGCCCATCTCTCAAATGGTCGAGCTTCTGCCGGGGCTGCGCAACATCGGAGAGCAGTACTGGTTCATGGCCGTGGCAGCCGCTCTTCCGCTCTTGGTTGCTTGCGGTTTCGATGCAGCCAGACGATCGAGCAAAGCGAAGTGGATTCCAGCTCTGGCGGTGTATGGCGTTATTGCAGCCTGTATGGCTCATCTCTACATCAACTACGGCATAACCGAGCCACATCGGGATTACAGAATCACCTGCTTGATCATTCT
Organism: uncultured Candidatus Obscuribacterales bacterium; assembly: GCA_964409075.1. GTDB lineage: Bacteria > Cyanobacteriota > Vampirovibrionia > Obscuribacterales > Obscuribacteraceae > CAYPBX01. The sequence continues at coordinate 12,863 of CAYPBX010000001.1, read as the reverse complement.
CGTATCCTGGCTCCCAATCTCGGCATGGCTCATCCACAACGTTGCCCGACCGCTCTTCTTCTCCTCAGCCACCTATTGCATTATCCTGGCTGTGCTGATC
>CAYPBX010000001.1:0-12753 GCA_964409075.1 uncultured Candidatus Obscuribacterales bacterium | reverse complement strand
GTGCTGATCTTTGCAGAGCTAAGCTACGAAACCATTCACTCTCGCTACGAGAGAACCTCGGTGTTCAAAAGACCTCTGCCCGCCATATTTTTCCTGCGCAGCCACACAGGACATCATCGAGTCGCCAATTTCGCTCATGCGTCTTTGTCTCCAGAGCATGGATCAGCCTTTCACATCCAGCAGATAGAATCGCTCAACATGAACGTGTTGCCTGCCTATCACAATCTATTCGAGCGCAGCTTCCTGCAGGATAAATCCAGGCGTTGGGGGATCTTCCCGACTCTCAGGCTACACCCGGACAAACCGCTCTTCAATGAGACCATGCTCAATCTCTTCGGTGTCAAATACGTCCTCCTCCCCCAGGGATTTTTAGAGCATCGCTCCTTCCTTGAGTCACGAGGATACCGGCTGGTCCTCGAATCACCGCTTGACCTGGTCTTGGAGAACCCGCACGTGTACCCGCGCATGTTTGCTGTCGGCAGATTAATTGAAGGAGATTTCACATTTGGCACAAACGGTTCTTCACCACGGCAGATTGCCTTTACCCATGATCAGGGACTCTTACGCCAGGCTCGCAGACTGGGCATTGCAACGGCCCAAACGAAGAAAGCTGACGATGCCGAGGTATTGCCGGATTCAACGGCAAAGATCAGCCGGTATGAGAATGCTCGCTTGGAGGCAGAGGTCAATCTCAAGCAACCGGCAGTACTTGTTCTCACGGACAACTGGCACCCGAACTGGCATGCGTACGTAAACGGCAAACCAGCATACATGGGGGTGGTAGATGAGACCTTTCGCGGCATAGCGCTGCCGGCAGGCAGGCATTCAATCGCAATGCGCTACGCTCCTGCGACGCTGCCGGCAGCTCTGCTCATCTCGGCATGCGTGATTGCCTATCTCATAGGAATTCTACTCATGCGCCGCAGGCTCGATCCGGTTCTCAAACGTCTGGCACCAGCTCCTGCCCGGCAGCTCAGAAAAGGTTACATTCCGCTGCCGGTCGGTTGAGCGGCAGAAGCAGACCCAATCATGCTTAAGCATCTTTAGTCTTTACAAGTAAACATCTCCCGGTCTGAGTGCTACAGTGCCGTCAGCACACAACACCGTGGCTCCCCTGACTCATGCGCATAGCTATCGCCTCAGGCTCCTTCCCTCGATCCGCCGACCAGGCCCACACAGCACCGGCCAATTTCCAGCTGGCAAAAGCCTTGGCCAATCGAGGCCACCATGTCCTGGTCCTTACCTTCTGTCAGGACGACGATCCAGCCGATCAGGAAGGCGAGGTATCTGTCAACGGAATCAGGGTTGTCAGGAAGCGTGCAAATTACGAGCGCTTCCGTTGCTTTCAAGGGATTCCAGCGTTATCAGTATTCTCCTGGCAGGCAGGCAGGGCCCGCGATCTATTTCTCTGGGCGAAACCGTTACTTGCGAGCTTCAACCCCCACGTACTGGAATGTCCGGAATCCTACGGACTGGGATTCTTCTGGGCGGCGGAGCGTACGTTTCCTCTGGTTATCCGCTGCCATGGACCGATGTCACTCTTGATCCGACTGGGCAACGTAGGCATCTATTCCCCTGCTGACCTGGAGCTGGTAGAAGCCATGGAGCTGTCTACCATTGCCGCCGCTGACGGGATCATGAGCGTATGCGATGATCTGGCTGACAGGCTAAGTAATGCCACCGGACGCGCGCGCTGCGACTTCCGAGTAGTGCGCGTGCCTCTAGCCGCGTCAGAACCGCCGCTGAAGCGGAAGACAAGAGCTCAACCAAGCGAGTTTCCGCGTCTTTTATTCTGGGGACGAGTAGAGAGACAGAAAGGTGCCGACCTGCTCATAGAGGCTTTGCCGCATATCGTCAGACAGTTTCCGGGAGCAAGATTGTTGATTGCCGGACAGGAGACCACCGAATCCGGTCAGGACCGGCCCCTTGCCGACTTCGTGCGCAGGCGCCTTGCCGAGCTCAACCTATCCCACCGCGTTGAATTTCTCGGCTTTCTGTCCAAGGAGGAGATCAAGCAGCAGGTCACGGCAGCAGACCTGTGCGTCTTCCCATCCCGGTATGAGACAGCCTGTTATAGCGTGCTGGAAGCGCAATCTTACGGAGCCTGTGTGGTCACCACCCGTGTTGGCGGGTTGAAAGAGTACCAGAGCCATCGGGAGACAGCCTGGCTCGTCGAGCCGGATGACCCTGCCGCGCTGGCTGCCGCGATCATCACTCTCTATCGGGACGAGCCTTTGAGGAGAAGACTGGCAGAACAAGGTCGGCAGCACACACTTGCTTTGTGCGATCCGGACATCTGCGTTAAGCGATCAATTGAGGTTTACAACACGGCGGTAGCCCGATTCTCAACGAGTACCAGCAGGGCTGATCCGGCTTTCCGTTTGTTTGCTTCCCGTCTTGGAGTAGCCCTTGAAGACGCAAGCCCAAGCGAGCAGATGTTTCGCGCTTTTCATGAACACTTGACCGCTGAGTACCAGCGAGGCTATCAGGATGGAGCCAGCCAGCATATAGCAAGAGGAATAGGCTCATATGTTGTCGGTGCAGCAAGAAAGGTAGGGCGGCTGGTGAGCCCCTAATAAGAACTTGAATTGAAGAGCAACAGCACAACGGTTTCTGGGTGCTGCAATCAAGATTAATGGTTACGTAATGACGACAGCCGATCGGACAAACAGAGAAGCTCAAAAGACCGGGGTGACGCTGGCGCTTAAAAGTGGACTCATGCCAGCCTCTGCCGTAGTGGCACTCTTTGCCCTCATGGTCTGGCTGTGGTGCGCGCTGGATATCCGTAGACCTTGGACGGATGAGGCAGGACATATCCTCAACAGCCTGGACTATCGAGATCTCTTGAGTCACCCGCGCCCCTGGAAAGGTGAATGGCTTCAGCGCTTTTTAAGCGTCAATCCTTTCTACCCACCGCTGGTGCATGTCTTCAACGGCTCCTTGAAGCTGTCTTTCGGAACCGGCCGTTGGGTCGACGAGCTGAGTCTCACTCTCTTCAGCCTGGTTTTCTCAACAAGCACATATTGTCTGGCACGCAGAATAGGCGGGAGCATTTTGGCCGGCGTACTTGCTGTAACGTTTGTCAATCTCTACCCGCAAGTGGCCATCCTCTCGCACTTCTTCCTGCTCGACTTCCCGCTGGTTGCTATGGTTGCCCTGGGGCTCCTCTCCCTTATCTGGTGGGGAGAGTCGCCCACACCCCGCCGTGCTCTTGCCTGCGCACTTGCAGTAAGCGCAGCCTGCATGACCAAACAAATTCCTGCCTCCTATCTGATCTCTCCAGGGCTCTTCTACTGCGTCAGGCTGGCAGGAAAGGATTTGCACATGCGCAGAGCTGTCCATCTAAGACAGATGCTCCTTATGGCAGTTACAGGAGCAGTTATCTGCCTGCCCTGGACGCTAACCAATGCCGGATGGATAGCAGACTTTGCTAAGTACAACTCCTCAAACATAACCGCTGTCTCCGGGAGCGGCCTGCGCTGGCTTTCCAACCTGGGCAGCTACCTGTCTGGCTTCCCGCCTGCCATGTCGCTGGTCCTCTTTTCAGCCTGGCTGGCAAGCTCCACAGGAATCTCCAGACAGCTCCATGTCCGCCTGATTCCCCTCTACCTCTCACTTCTAGGGGGCATCCTGCTACTTTCAACATTGAGCTGGGCGTTTCCGCTGGACAGATACATAGCACCAGCACTGGTTGTACCTGCGGTGATGAGCGGCCTCGGAGCTGCTGGCCTGATTCGGCGGCAAAAAATCATCTTCTATCCTGCTATTTGTCTTGTCGTTGCTACCGCTTTCTTGCAGTATCTCTCTTTCTTCTTCTCGCCTCGGCCACTCGACCGTCCCGAGTTTTTGACTCAATTCTCGACCCGGTTAGGCATAGCTTTGCGTGAGTACCGTGGAGCGGTAATTCCGCGCAACTTTCCAACACCTCCGCAAGACTGGGGACAGGAGTGGGCTTTGAATCTGATCAGAAATACCGACAAAGACACACCAGCATGGCTCAACATTCTGCCCAGCACTTGCGAGCTGAACCCGCACACATTCTCACTCATCGCCAGGGAGCGCGGCTGGAAAGTCAGACCGACCACAAGCAGGGTCTGGACAGTTATGGGAGACAAGGTGACCTTCTCTCCTGAGACTGCTCTCTACTACCGGTGGTATCTGCTCAAATCTGGCGCGCAGGGAAATCAATTGCGCGATTCCGAGTCGGAATCTGATTACCAGAAACTGGTTAGCTTCGTGCGCCAGAGCGGCCGCTTCGCACTTGTCGGCGAGCACCGGATCCCGGACAGGGAGAAGCTCATGCTCTACCGACAGCGGTGAGCGCAGCCGGTAGAGCCGTATCGGCTGAGGACTCGGGCCAGGGCAAGAGCTCATCTTCCTCGACACCGAGGACGAAGGCGACTCGACGTCGGAAAACCTGACGGTTGAGCTCGCAAGTCAGGGCTGCCTGCCGGGCCGCCTGAGCTCTCTGGGCGATGGTATCGTCTGTGGCAAGGCGTCTTAGAGTTGCGATGATCTCAGCTGCTGAATGAGAGTGGCAGGAGAGCCCTACCGGATAACGCTCTAGAAAGCGCGTCGGCGTGGAGTCCTCTGGGCCGTGGTAAAAGACCAGGCAGCCTGCCGATATGTAGGTGGAGAGCTTGTCGGGAAAGCACATACGTACTGCCGGACTGAAATCAGGATCGAACCAGTAAGGAAGATAGCCGACATGAGCCTCGCTCAACACACTCACTGTCTCCTTTAGGCTGCGAAACCCCAGATACTCCAACTGCGCTCTGCTGCCAGCGCAGGAAAACTCCGGTGGAGATTTAATCCCCAGAAATCTGGCAACGACCGGCCGCCCTGCCAGTTGCCAGCCGACACTCGCCAAGGCTCTATAAAGCGCCTGAAACTCGGCGCGAGCATAAGCAGTGCCGGCAAAGGCGATGACAAAAGGACCCTGGTCACTCAACTTGCGATTACCAGCCTGCCACAACTTTGGATCGGTCGCCCTCACCAGCACCGCGCACGGTATCTTGTAGCGCAGCTCGTATTCGGTCTTCATGCCTTCCGATGCCACCGCGCAGCGGCTTGCTGCACCCATGACTGCATCGAATTCGCGCAAGAGATCTGCCCGGGAGACCGTGTCAAATCCAAGAATCCGTGTCTCCGTCTCAGGCGGATCCCACACCAGGGTCACAAGCTCGGCACCAAGTTTAGAGGCCACCTGGCGAGCCACGCGAATTAGAGTCGGGCTTCCCAGCACGGCAAAAACAAGCTCCACCTGGTTTTCCTTGCCGAAGGACACTGCTTGCCTGGTGAGCGTCCCTGCTCGCCATCTCTGGACTTGTTGATAAACAAACGAGGACATGGTCCTGTCTGGATGAGGGTTTTCTGGTGGCAACCTGTTGATAGATAAAGGCAGCCAAGCAAGCTCCTCTCCAGACCCGCCATAGCCAAATCCAGGGGATTGCAAGGTAAGACAACAGAGCCTGTCGCGCGGAAATATGAGACAGATGTCACGCAAAAATTTCTCGCCAACGCTGCCGTTTACAGGCGGCGCGCAAGTGAGCAGCAATGTCTTGGGTACAGTCACGGCCGCTCAGCTCTTGCCTCCGCCGACAATGCCCTTCAATCCCCTCATGAGTGTAGACAAAGCAATTTTCAAATCCAGAAGCGGGCCGCAAGTGTTTGTATAGAGCTGGTCCATTCTAGTCAAATCCCGCTCGCAGCTAGCAGCGCCTCGATTGAGCTGCGACCAGCCGGTCAGACCCGGCCTGAAAAAGAAATTAAGCTCCTCATTGCCGGCATCCGTTAGCCGCTCATAAGACACAAGCCGCGGACCGACAAAGCTGAGATCTCCCTTCAACACATTCCAGAGCGCAGGCAGCCACCATAATTTTGTCTCCCAGGTGGCACTAAAGCAATCATAACCAGAAGCACGCTCCAGACCCGGAGGAGGTGCAAAAACATGGATCAAAACCGGTCGATTCCCCCTCCCGGATACACTTAATTTGGATGCGAACCTCCTCCCCTGTCCCACATGCCACAGACTCACGCCCAGAAGAGCCGGCAAACAAAGAACAAGAAAAAGCAAGCATAGAGCAACATCAATTACCCGTTTGACAGGCCCATAACAAGCTCGAATGAGCGCTCGTCTATGGAGTGCGGCAGCTCGACCCAGAGCAAACAGCAGAAAGAGAAAGGCACGTATCCACCACCAGCCGAACCGGCCCTGCCGCCCCTCACAATCAGCCACTGTCGCAAGCACAGAATTTAGATTCGGACATGCCGCCTGTGTGTCCATCCAGGCGGTAAAGCGCCCGGCATCAATCCCTGCCCCGGCACTTGGAGCAAGACCATCAAAATTGACGCAAATCCTAACTGGAACATCGGCCAACCAGGCAGCATAACGGAGCGCGAGATTCTCCGGCACCGAAAGTGCATTGACTATGGCATGAATGTTGTGCTGCCGAAGAAACCCTGCAAGGCCGAAAAGATCGAAAATTGCAGCTGAAAAAGCACGCCACGGATGAGCAAACTCGTCCCACCTCGATCGAGGGGACAGATAGTAGTAATAGCCCCTTTCAGACAGAAACCGACTCAGATGTCCTGTTCGATCGATCCAAAAAACAGGCAGGATACCCCTCCGGCTAGCCCAAGCTGCAAGCGCCGAAAGGTCAGGGGAAGTTACAGCCTCCTGCAAGGCGATCAGGGTATGGCCTCTAATCATCCTCAAATGGCCTCGGCTGAGCCATGATCTAAAAGCTCCGGCCTGCTGCTCTTTGCAACCGATCCAATGCTCGACCAGATCCTAGCAATGGTTGCTCATGCCGCTTTTGAGTAATACCTAATGCCAGTTAAGTCTGGATCCTTTGTATCATGTACCGAATTGTAGTCATATACAGGACCGAGTACCGGATTTTTATGTTTGAATGCAACCAACACTGCCGTTTACTCCCTGACCGCACCAAAATTCCTGTTGGGTAGAGCCATGCGCGGCTACGCAATTTATGGCATCGACTCTCCTCCTTATCTGTCCATGGAAGGAGAAAGCGAGAGCATCAACCGTTTCTGAGAAAGCTGGAAGGCCATAACAGAAGGGCATTGAGGCAGGCATAATTTGAGTTTCAGCTGAACCACAAAGATTGAGTAAAAGAGTATTAATCTTAGGGGCCGCAGGGATGCTTGGACACAAGCTCTGGCAACGCCTCTCAGCAGACTTCGCTGCCTTGCCAGCCGTGCGCTCAGCCGACAGCCTGACAAAACGTTTCTTTCCGGCAGCCTGCCTTCTCACGGCAGTGGACGCCGAAGATGAAAGCAGTGTTTGTAAGGTTCTTGCCAGCGTGCAGCCAGAGGTAATCGTTAACTGCATCGGTCTGGTCAAGCAGCTCAACGACAGCAAAAGCGCTATACAAAACATCACAATCAATGCGCTATTTCCCCACCGTCTCAGTGCTCTCTGCAGGCAGGCTGGTATACGGCTCATCCACATAAGCACCGACTGTGTATTTTCTGGAGCGAAGGGCAATTACCTCGAGAGTGATGCGGCTGACGCCGACGATGCGTATGGCAAAGCCAAAGCGCTGGGGGAAGTGGAGGGAGCCGGCTGCCTTACGATCCGCACATCACTTGTCGGACGACAGCTTCGCAACAACTACGGACTTCTGGAATGGTTCCTGTCACAAAACAGCAAGTCGGTCTACGGTTACACCAACGCGCGCTTCAGCGGTCTGACCACAGTTGCCCTGTCTGATGTCCTGGCGCAACTGATCGAGCATCATGAAGGGCTATCCGGTATCTGGCACATATCTTCTGCACCGATTTCAAAATATGAGCTTCTGCGCCGCTTTCGTGACACTTTCAACCTGGATGTGGAGATTGTGCCGTCAGGAAACATACGCTACAACCGGACTCTCGATAGTTCACGCTTCAAGGCAACCACCGGAATCACCCTCCCTTCCTGGGATCAGATGATCGAAGAGCTGGCAGCAGATCCGACACCATACGCGCGCTTGGCAGAGCTAACCGAGGGCGACCTCACAGCAGACGCGTCTGCCACCGGTAACCTGACAAAGTCGCTACACCAACAGTATCTGTCAAGGTTAACTAATGCACACTGATGCACACCTGCCTGATCTGGTAATTACAGCGCCCGGCCTGCCCACAAAAGCGTCGCAAGCACGCGCTGAGGCTGGGTCTGACCGTACCGCCAGTGTCACGAGCACGCGAGTTCATTCCAGAGATCTAGCCTGCCTTCATGCAGGTGAGCAGGATCCCCACCTCGAGGAAGCAGACAAGCTGTCGCCCAACCAGTCCATGGCGAGCTTCTGCGTGGTGCTGCCGGTGTACAACGAGCGCCATGTCATAGAGCCGTGCCTGAGAACACTATACTGCTTCCTGGAGACAGTACCCTGCCGCACAGCAATAGTTGCAGTCGATGACGGCAGCCAGGACGGTACGGCAGAGCTACTCGATCGGCTCGTGCAAGAGATGCCGGGTCTGATTGTAAGGAGACATGCTTCCAATAGTGGCTATGGGGCTGCCAATCGAACCGGTCTACAAACGGCGGCAGATGAGCAATTTGACTACGCGCTGGTGATGGACGCCGACGGAACTCAAGATCCCGTGTTTATCGAGCGCTTCTTCGAGCCGATGTCCCGCGGCATAGACTTGATTAAGGCCACCCGCTACTCGGCGAAAAGCCGCGTTGAAGGGGTCTCCTTTAAACGCCGCTTCATCTCCTGGGCAGGCAATATGCTAGCGAAGGCTGTGCTGCGGCTGCCTGTGAGCGATTACACCAACGGCTTTCGAGCAGTCCGCACCTCGCTGATCTCAAGGCCGCGCACGACGGAATCTGGCTTTGCCGTGCTCATCGAGGAAGTAGCGCTAGCCAAACAGGTAGGCGCAACCTTCGCCGAGGTGCCCTATACCCTCACGGCACGCCAGGACAGACGCTCAGCCTCCAAGTTCATCTACTCGGCAGGGATTTACCGCAGGTATCTGACCTGCCTCTTTAAGCGTTAGGCACCACCCACCGCTGCCATATGCGACTATCATCAAACTGATGCAAGTAAAAGGCAAAGAGTCAACAGCAACAATCGCCTCACCTGGGGCAGCCTGCTCTTTTTGTGACAGTGGCTCCATGGTTGAGATCATCGACTTCGGCGATGTAGCACTGGCCGGAGGTTTCCTGACAGCGGATGAGTTTGAGGGAGAGAAAAAATTCCGGCTTACCCTTTATTTCTGTCAGACTTGCTATGCCATGCAGGTTCGCGACGTGGTGGAACCCAGCATCCTTTTTGAGAACTATTTTTACTTCTCTTCGGCAATACGAAGCCTGAAGGAGCATTTCGTAGATTACGCCACAGAGGTGGTGTCCCGATTTCTCGATCCGGCAAAAGCAACAGTTGTAGAAATCGGCTGCAATGACGGTATTTTGCTCAAGCCGATAGCCGACCAGGGTGTGCGCACTGTTATTGGTGTCGATCCGGCCACAAACATCGTACAGGCGATTGATGATGAACGCGTAACGGTGGTCAACGACTTCTTCAGCCGCGAGCTGGCAGTCGATCTCGTCGGCAAACATGGGCGAGCAGATATGATCGTCGCCAACAATGTCTACGCGCACATTCCTGATATTCAAGGTGTCACCGCAGGAATCTGCGACCTGCTCAAAGGCGACGGGATCTTCATCTTCGAGGTACATTATCTCGGCAAGATTGTTCATGGCATCCAATACGACATGATTTATCACGAGCACATGTACTACTACTGCCTGCTTGCCCTTGCGAACCATTTTGCGCGCTTCGGTATGACAATCTTTGACGTGAAACCGATCTCTATTCATGGCGGTTCGATGCGCTATTATGTCTGCAAACAAGGCAGCAAGTATGCTGGACAGATTTCTCCCAGGGTCTCCCTCCTCCAGTCAGAGGAGTTGTCACACGGCTTTAATAAAGCCGAGACCTTCACACGTTTCGCCTCTGCGGTAGCCGACAGGAAAGCCCGTTTAATGTCTCTGCTTGCACGCCTGAAAGAGCATGGCAGATCAGTGGCCGGTTACGGTGCCTCCGGTCGCGCAAATACCATCATGCAATATTGCGGCATAGGTCGTGAACACCTGCTCTATATGATTGACGACGCCCCTGCGAAAGCAGGCTTCTACACACCCGGCTCGCATCTGCCGATACGTTCGAACGCCGCGCTCGTGGACACTCGGCCTGATTACCTGCTTGTCTTCGCCTGGACTTACTTCAATGAGATTGCCGAGAAATGCAGGGATTATCTCGATGGCGGCGGCGCATTGATAACTCCGCTTCCCGACGTTCGTCTGGTACTGCATCCGGTGCATGATGGAATCCTATGAGATCAGTTAGAACATTAGGAGTGTTCATTATTTCAACCAGTCAAATCGGTTGTCAGGTCAAACCCCCGCCCTTAAGGGCGGGGTGGCTACAAGGAATGCGGCAGGGGCTTGAACCCCTGCCGCGTCTACCGCTGAAAGACCCCGGCGTTAACGCCGGGGTCTCCTCGCATGGGATGAAGGGATTATGGCCATGAAGGTGATGACTGTATTCGGGACTCGACCCGAGATGATCAAGCTCTGGTCGACCATGAAGAAGCTTGACGAGCTGAACTTCGAGCATATAACCGTTCATACAGGACAGAATTTCACACCCGAGCTGAAGGATTTTTTCTTTCACGATCTAAAGCTGCGAAAGCCGGATTATCAATTAGAGATTGACACGGGAAGCTATGGACGTGAGGTGGCTGATGTAATCTCAAAATCCGATGAGCTTATCACACAGGTCAAACCTGACGCACTTCTGGTACTAGGCGACACATACTCCGGACTCGCTGTCATGCCGGCCTCTCACCATGGTGTGAAGATCTTTCACATGGAAGCGGGGCTGAGAGCCTGGGACAGACGCATGCCCGAGCAGCGCAATCGAATCTTGATCGATCATATGTCAGATATTCTTCTGCCGTTCAACCAATATCACAGGGAGAACCTCTTGCGCGAGAATATTCACCCGGCCAAGATCTTCGTTACCGGCAATCCCACATTCGAGGTTATGCGCCAGTTCGAGAGCAAAATCCGGGCCAGTGATATCCTGGGCAAGCTGGGACTCAATAGTGATAGTTATGTTCTCGTCACAGCGCATCGCAGCGAGAACGTCGACAATCCTCGCTACCTGGCACAAATGATTGATGCTCTGGGTAATGTCAGGACGCGTTTCGGACGGGAGGTCATCTACCCCATGCATCCGCGCACTGCAAGCAAACTAAACGGCATTGAGATTCCCTCCGGTGTGCGAGTATTGAAACCGTTTGGATTTTATGACTTCAACCGCCTCTTAATGGACTGCTTCTGCATAATCTCAGACTCGGGAACTGCTCCCGAGGAGGCTTATTTTTACCGCAAGCCGTGCGTGAGCGTGCGCATGACCACCGAGCGCCCGGAGACTGTAGAAGGAGGAGCACACGTAGTAGCAGGATTGGAGTCCGACAATATCGTCGAGTCAGTTGCTACCGCTGCCGGTCAAATCTGGCAGGGCCGATACGATCTGGAGGAGGAGTTCAGCCCATCGGCTGTTGTCGTCAATTGCATACGCAGCCAGATTACCAACTTTTTCTAAGCGCTTCCGGCAAACCGAGGGTCTTCCACTTGCCGAAAGATTAAACTGTATGTTTCCTGATACACTTAGGTTCATCTGCATTGGTGGTTCAGTGTCGGGCAGAGGCAGATTTTAAACGCATTCCCGTGGCAATGGGGAGACAGAGATGACAAGAGAATTCCTTGGTCTTGCACACAGCTTAACAGTAGGAGTTACAGCTGGTTTCGTTCTTCTGGCGTTGACCAGGATGCCAGATCTGGATCTGAGACCGGCTCAGACAGATAGCAAAAGCTATCGTGTGATTGCTCAAGAATCCGAGGCTACCTCGGAAACCGAGACAGAATCCGGCGGTCCTTTCGGTGTTGGCTACACAACTGAGTCTGGCGGCGTGCCGAATCCAGAGGCTTCCGAGACCGCTTCCGAGAGCGACACCATGCTGCCGCAAAGCGAAAGTGGTGGCGACCAGGCAGCCTCAGGCGGGGTTATTAACCCCAATGCCGCTGCCGGCGATGTCCCGGTCTCCGAGTCTGGCGGTCCGGAAGGTGGCGAGTTCCGTTCGGAATCCGGTGGCCCGCCATCGGCAGCTGAATCAGAAGCCAATGCGGATCCAACCACAATGCAGCCGACAACCGAAGCCGGTGGTCCGGCGGCAGGCGAGTTCCGTTCCGAGTCCGGCGGCCCACCCTCCACCATGGAGGTAATCAAGCGCGATCCTCAAGAGCTGACCGAAGAGAAGCTCGAAGAGGAAGGCGTTACAAACTACGACTGGAACGACCCCCAGTAGCTCACAGTGAAGATTTACCTGGCGCTCAGCGGGTCACATTGCCGCTGGCGCTCAAAAGCCGGGCAAATTTCACTGCTAGCGCTACCTGGGCGGTCTTCCGGCGCTCGCGTACCCAGGCATTGACAGCATCCTGGTTCTCGGCTGCGGTCAGAATTGCCTTGAGCGCATCCTCGACTTCAGCAAACCCCTTAATTCCAGGGCCTTCATGCCCGGTAACCTTGATGACGTGAAAGCCAAGCGGTGACTCGACCAGCCTGGGAAGCACATTTCCTGCCTTCAAAGTCCAGACAGCATCAGCAAACTCGCTTTGCAGATCCTTCTTCTCGTGCCAGCCCATGTCTCCGCCGTTTTTTGCAGCCTGGGCCGGGA